>JAPOZD010000255.1:0-7500 GCA_026706245.1 Alphaproteobacteria bacterium | reverse complement strand
TGTTATGCGCCCGGTCCATGCGCTTGTCGCCGGGCTCGCGCTGCTTTTGGCCGCGTCCCTTCCGGCTGCTGCGGCCGGGACGGACTCCGGGAAAACGCGCGGGGCGGGGCCCCCGCTGCCGGTGCCGGCCCCGGCGATGCCGGGCTCCGAGCCGCCGGTGCCGGTCGCCCTGCTGCATCCGAATCTGCCGCTGCCCGCCCGCATGGTTTTCGAGCCCGGCATGGGCGGTGCGGCGGTCGAGCGCACCTTGGAAATCCGCAAGGGCCAGTCGCTGATCGCCGTGCTCACCGGGGCCGGCATCCATGCCGGGGACGCGCATGGCGCCGCCAGGGAGCTTGCCAGCGTCATGGACCTGCGCCGGCTCAAGGTCGGCGAAAAGATAATCCTGACGCTGGCCGGCGGCCGCGCGCCGGGAACCGCCGGCGCGCTTTCCGGGCTGCGCATGAAGAAGGATGTCCACACCGAGGTCGGTATCGGCCGGCTTCTGGACGGCGCCTTCCAGTCCTTCGAGCGCCAGCGCCGGCTTCAGCGCGAAGCGGTCCCGGTCCGGGGCGAGATCGAGTCCAGCCTCTATGCCGACGGCGTCGAGGAAGGCGCGCCGGCGCGGATCATGCTGGATGTGTTCCGGCTCTTTTCCTACAGCCTCGACCTGCAGCGCGACATCCACCGCGGCGACCGGTTCGAATTGCTGTTCGACCGCTACCGGGAGGCGGACGGCGCGCATGCCGGCTATGGCGAGGTGGAATATGCCGCGCTGCATACGGGCGGGCGGAAGATGCGGTTCTACCGGTTCGAGACGGAGCCGGGCCGCTTCGAGTATTTCGACGCCGAGGGCGAGGGCGCGCGCCGGGCGCTGCTCGCCACCCCGGTGGACTCCGCGCGCATCACCTCGAGCTACGGCCGCCGCCGCCATCCGATTCTCGGCTACAGCCGCATGCATCGCGGCGTGGATTTCGGCGCGCCCACCGGCACGCCCATTCGCGCCGCCGGTGACGGCACCGTCGTGTCGCGGGGCTGGAAGGGCGATTACGGACGCTATATCCGCATCCGCCATCGCAATGGCTACCAGACCGCCTACGCCCATCTCAGCCGCTACGCCAGGGGCTCCAAGCGGGGCAGGCGGGTCAAGCAGGGCCAGGTCATCGGCTATGTCGGCTCCAGCGGCCTCTCGACCGGTCCCCATCTGCATTACGAGGTGCTCATCAACGGGCGCCAGGTCAATCCGGTGAAGCTGAAGCTGCCGAGCGGCAAGAACCTCAAGGGCGAGGCTCTGGAACGCTTCCGCTTGCACCGGGACGAGATCGACCGCAAGCTGGAGGAATCGGCCGCCGGCCAGCGGGCCGACGCCGGAACGAGCGCCGTAAACTGAAGCACAGCCGGCGCTTGCGCGAACATCGAAAGGCCGGGAGGGCCGGAACCATGCGCCAGACCGCAGGCCGCGAGGCCGAAACCCCACATGTG
This sequence comes from Alphaproteobacteria bacterium, assembly GCA_026706245.1. Lineage (GTDB taxonomy): Bacteria > Pseudomonadota > Alphaproteobacteria > Bin95 > Bin95 > Bin95. The sequence goes on along the minus strand of JAPOZD010000255.1, from coordinate 6,039 downwards.
ACGCACGAACTCGCGCGGTTCGCCTCGGGCATACGCTACGAGGACCTGCCGGCCGACGCGCGCTTCATGGCCCGCCAGTGCCTGCTGGACTGGCTCGGCGTCACGCTGGCCGGCTCGCAGGAGCCGCTCGCGCTCATGCTCAGGGCCGAGGCGGCCGAGGAAGGCGGCGCGGCGCGCGCGACGCTCTTCGGCGGCGGGGCCAGGACCTCCATGGGCCAGGCGGCGCTGGTGAACGGCGCCGCCGGACACGCGCTCGACTTCGACGACGTTCTGGGCGCCATGACCGGCCACCCGACCGCGCCGGTGGCCCCGGCCGCACTTGCGCTCGCCGAGGGCCGGGGGCTGGACGGCCGGCGGGTCATCGCCGGCATCGTGGCGGGCATCGAGGTCGAGGCGCGCCTCGGCCGCGTGCTCGGCGACAGCCACTATGCGAAGGGTTGGCACGCGACCGGCACGGTCGGCGCCTTCGGGGCCGCGGCGGCGGCGGCCAACATGCTCGGCCTCGATGCGGAGCAGACGGCCCGCGCGCTCGGCATCGCCGGCACCCAGGCGGCCGGGCTCAAATCCATGTTCGGCACCATGTGCAAGCCGCTCCATGCCGGCAAGGCGGCCCGCAACGGGCTGATGGCCGCCACGCTCGCCGAGCGCGGCTTCACCAGCCGCGACGACGTGCTCGACTGCGTGCAGGGCTTCACCGACACGCAGACCGAGACCTTCCGCCCCGAGGCCCTGCTGGAGGAGACGGACCGGTTCCATATCCTGGACACGCTGTTCAAGTACCATCCGGCCTGCTACGGCACCCACGCCACCATCGAGGCGTGCCTCGGCCTCGCGGAGAATCCCGCCTTCGATGCCGGCAATGTGGAGCGGGTCGAAGTGAAGGTGCCGATGAGCGCGCTGCGCATGTGCAACATCCCGGCGCCCACGACGGGCCTCGAGGCCAAGTTCAGCCTCTCCTACAATGTCGGCCTCGGGCTGACGAAGAAGGCGACCGGCGCGCTCGACATCTATTTCGACGAGAATCTGGACCGGCCCGATGTCCATGCGATCCGGGAAACGGTCGCGGTCGAAGGATCGGACGACCTGCGGCCCTACACGGCCGATGTCGTCGTCCATCTCGGCAACGGCGTCGCGCTTCGCGGCACGGGCGATGTCGGCACGCCGGCGGACGATCTCGACCGGCAATGGGAAAAGCTTGAGGGCAAGTTCCGCGCCCTCGTTGCCCCGCTGCTGGGCTCTCGGCCCGCGGGGGCGCTGGTGGAGGCGGTCGGGAGTCTGGACGATGCCGGCGATGTCGGCGCGGCCCTGGCCCCGGCGGCAGCGGAAATCGGCTGAGGAGGAAACGACAATGGACGGCATGCAGACGGGTGCGCTCTATCCCGCGCTCGACGAACTGGACGAGGAGCGGCGCATCCGCACGGAGCTGGCCTGCGCCTACCGGCTGGTGGACCATTTCGGCTGGACGGAACTGATCTACGGGCACCTCACGGCGCGGACGCCGGGGCCGGACCACCATTTCCTCATCAATCCCTTCGGCCTCAACTACGACGAGGTGACGGCCTCCAACCTGGTCCGCATCGACCTGGACGGGAATGTCGTCGAAGGCGACTACGAGGCCAATTTCGCCGGCTTCGTCATCCATTCCGCCATCCACATGGCAGGCGGCGACAACAATTGCGTCATGCACACCCACACCCGGGCGGGCATGGCGGTCGCCGCAGTCGAGGAAGGGCTGCTGCCGATCTCGATGACCTCCACCACCTTCTTCGACGACATCGCCTATCACGACTATGAGGGGCCGAGCGTGTATCTCGACGAGCGCGAGCGGCTGCTGGCGGCGTTGGGCGAAAAGAAGGCGATGATCCTGCGCAATCACGGCCTGCTGACCGTCGGGCGCACGGTGGCGGAGGCGTTCGCGCGCCTCTACCGGCTGGAGCGGGCCTGCCAGGTCCAGGTCGATGCCGGCGCGGCCGGCACGCTCCGGGTGCTTTCCGACGACATCGCGGCGCGCTCCGGGCGGGACACCAACGCCTTTGCCGGGCGCGAGAGCAACGAGGCGATGGGCGGGCTCGAATTCGCGGCGCTCATGCGCAAGATGGACCGGAAAGACCCGAGCTACCGGGACTGATACCGGAATACCGGGGCACCCGATACAGGACTCATGTTGGAAGCCCGTTTGTTTCGCTCCCCTCCCGCTGGGCGGGAGGGGTTGGGGGAGGGCCTCTCGTCGTGACGGGCCTTCGTCGGGCTTCGTCTGCCGCTTCCGCTGGCGCGAAAGCGGCCCCCCACCCGGCCTCCCCCGCGAGCGGGGGAGGAGGTTTCCGGCCGCGTCCTGCGCAGGTTCCAATCAACGACTGCTGGTGCAATGCAGGGAGGAGCTATGCGAATTGGTAAATTGAGATGGGTAGCCGTCTGGGCCTTTGCCCTTGTTGTGGCGTCTGCGGCCTTCGGTCCGCATCAATCCGCCGTTGCCGACGGGCACGGCAAGGTGATGGAAGAACGCAGCAAGCTCATGAAAGGCATGGGCGGCGCGATGCGCACGCTCAAGGGCTATCTGGAAGGCCGGGGCTCGGCCGAAGAAGCGGGCGCAGCGGCCGCAGTCATCGCTGCGGCGGCGCCGAAGATTCCGGATGTCTTCCCGCCCAACACCGGCATGGGCGCGGACCCGAAGTCCGAAACGAAGGACATCGTCTGGGAAAAGTGGGATGACTTCACCGCGGCAGCGGGCCTGCTCGGGGACAAGGCGGCGGCACTCAAGACCGCCCTTGCGTCCGGCGATGCCGGCGCTGTAGGCGCCGCGTTCGGCGACCTCGGCAAGAATGGCTGCGGGGGCTGCCACCGCGTCTTCCGGGAGAAGCGGAACTAGCCCGGCCGCGCGGCGCGCGCCCGCTGCCTAGAAGACGCGCGCCGCGACCTCGATTCCGCCGAGGACGGCGACAGCCGCCAGCGCGAGCACGAGGAGCGCCCGCCATTCGGAGACCATGTGCGGCGGCGCCTGCCCTCCCTCGAGCCGTCCGCGCCCGGTCAGCATCGCGCGGGTGAGGTTCTCGCGCTTGTAGAGCAAGTGGAACAGCACCGCGAGGACGTGGAGGCCGACGAGAATGAGTATGGCGTCCACCACCATCGCGTGGAGCTCGGCCGCTTCCCGCGCGGCATCGTAGCTGACGAGGAAGCTGAGCGGGCCGTCATTCAGCCCGTCCACATCGACCGCGAAGAGCCCGAGGCTTGCCTGAACGGCGAGAACGAGCAGCATCGCGACCACAGACAGCCCGCCAAGCGGATTGTGCCCGGCGCGCCCGTCCGGCTCGCGCCGCAGCATGGCCGGCAGGTAAGCCGCGATCTCCCGCACCGGGCGCACAAAGGAGCGGAAACGGGACGAAGCGCTGCCCGCGAAGCCCCAGATGATCCGCGCCGCCACGAGCACGAGCAGCGCCTGTCCGGCCGGGATGTGGATGTCGAACCGCCCGTTGCGCCCGCTCAGGTAGCAGACGACCACCAGCAGGACGAGAACCCAGTGGAAGATCCGGGTCGGGCGGTCCCAGACGGGCGCTTCCTTCGGCCCGTTCCCGCCTTCCGCCATCCGCTTGCTCCTGCGCCGGGCGGCGCGCGCCCGGTTATTTCTCGATCACGCCGCAGGCGATGCGCGGACCGGCCGCTCCGGCAGGGTCGGTCCTGTAGTCGTCGGGACCGTCATGGATCACGATGGCCGCGCCGTCATCGTCGAAGAGGCTCGCATCCAGCATCAGCTGGGTGTTGAGCACCTCGATCTCCAGCGCGCCCGATTCCGGGACATGGATGTTCGGCATGTCGCCGACATGCATGCCGCCTTCGGCGAAGAGGCCATGTTTGTGGCCGCCCGGATTGAAATGTCCGCCCGCCGACTTGAAAGGCGGCTCGCACTTCCCGACCGTGTGGACATGGAAGGCATGCGCGCCGGCAGGCAGGCCCATAAGCCTGGCATGCAGCAGCGTGCCGTTGGGGGTCTGGACGAGCGTGACCTCGCCAACGGACTCACCCTGCGCGTTGGCCATCGCGGCCCGCGCCTGATCCGCCGCACCGGCGGTCTGGAAGGTGGCGGCGGCCAGCGCGACGCCCGCCAGCAGGCCGATGAGATTCATGGTCTTCATTGGCGCCTCCTGTAGCTTGTGCGGCAACTAGTATCACCCGCGGAAGGATAAATTCCAGCGCGGGTTTCAAGGGCCGCCCGCCGTCCGTAGCGGGCCGGCGGGCCATGCGAATTCGAAGCGGCGCAGCACCCTGAAAGCGTCCCCTTCCGAGGGCTCGACCATGACCGTCACCGCATCGACGCTGAACGGGGCCGGCGCCTCTCCCAGCATTGCCCCGGCGAGGGCGCTCTCGCTTGCCAGCCCCGCTTCGTCCAGGCGGTCGGTCAGTGTCATGTGAAAACGGAACGCCCCCATGACATAGGGGTAGCCCCAGCGCCGCAGCAGCGCCTCCTGGCTTGCGCTGAGGCCGGCCCGGCGCCGGCGTGCGAGTTCGGCTTCGCCCGGCGGCGCCCGGAACCCGTCGAAGCTTGCAACGCAGTCGGCGGCGAGGCGGTCGAGCTCTCCGAACGGCTCCGAGGGCATGAGCGCGAGGAAGCCCGCCAGAACCGCCGGGCGAAGCGGCGGTCCCCGGAGAGCGCCGCGTTCCCCTGCGAAACGCTCCGCCGCGACCAGCAACCCGGCTTCGGTCGCTCCCTTCGCCAGCCGGAACGGCGCCTTGAGCGTGCCGTGAAATCCATAGCGGCGCGCCGCGTCGAGAAAGGGCTCCTTCCGGGCGAACCAGCTCTCGCCGAAGCGGGCCAGCGCGCTTTCCGGCGCCGGCGTGTAGTAGATGGCGTATCTCAATGCGCGCCTATTGCGGGCGGGCGGGCTTCGCTTCCGGCCCTTCTTCCAGCTCAATGCCGAGCGCGTCATAGACGGGCGCGAGCCGGGGCCATTCCTCGACGATCGGCTGCCTCGCCTCGTATGCGACGACGCAGGCGGCCAGCACCAGCAGGCTCAGGATCCAGGTCCAGCGGGATGGCGAGCGGGGTCGGAGCGCCTGTCCCGCCGGCACCGGAAGCTGAGGTCTCGCGGGCCCGTCCTTCGCTGCCGCATCGGCGGCCAGAAAGTCGGGCTCGGGCACGGCGTGGAGGACCTCGACGACGTATCCCGGCGGCTCCGCGTGCCAGACATGGCCGCATTTCTGGCACCTGACCCGCCGCCCCATCGCACCCAGCGCCTCGACCTCGACGCGATATCGTGCGATACAGTTTGGGCAAGCGAGGATCATGCAGGTGCCTCTGAATCCCCTGCGAGAGGGGTAATTTGTATAGGCTGCACGGCGACTCGAATCAAGGTAACCGAATCGTGCCGACTGGCAAATGCCGGCCACCGATGGACGGCGCAGCAGGGCAGCCGGATCGGCCTTGACGAAGCGGCTCGTCATTCTCGCGCTGCTGCTCGCCGCGCTCTGGATCGGCGGGCTGGTGAGATTCGTGTCGGTGCTGCCGACGGGGCCCGAAGCGCCGGACCGCAGAACCGACGCCATCGTCGTGTTGACAGGCGGCGCCGAGCGCATAGGCGCGGGCGTGCGTCTTCTGGACGAAGGCCGGGCGCCGGTGCTCTTCGTCTCCGGGGTCGGCGCGGGCGTTACCGCGGAGCGGCTTCTGGAGCTCGCGGGGTACAGCGGCAACCGGGCGCTTGCCTGCTGCATCGAACTCGGCCGGACGGCGCGGGACACCGTCGGCAATGCCGCCGAGGTCGCAGTCTGGGCGGCGGAACGAGGCGCCCGGAGCCTGCGCATCGTGACGGCCGCCTACCACCTGCCGCGCGCCCTCCACCTGTTGCGCCGCGCCGCGCCGGGCGTGGAGATGCTGGCCCATCCGGTCATCCCGGAGACGCTCAAGCTGGACGGCTGGTGGCGATGGCCGGGAACGCGGGAGGTGCTGTTGCGCGCCTACCACAAATATCTGCTGGCCGTGACCTTGGACCGCCTTGCCGGGTGGTACGGCGCCTTGAGGGACGACGGATGACGATGCTCCGCTCGGCGCTC
>JAPOZD010000024.1:8064-8769 GCA_026706245.1 Alphaproteobacteria bacterium | reverse complement strand
GACCGCGAGAAGCTGCAGGAGCGGCTGGCGAAGCTCGCCGGCGGCGTCGCGGTGATCCGCGTCGGCGGCGCCACCGAGGTTGCGGTGAAGGAGCGCAAGGACCGCGTGGACGACGCGCTCAACTCCACCCGGGCTGCGGTCGAGGAAGGCATCGTGGCCGGCGGCGGTTCGGCGCTGATCTACGCCGCGAGCGCGCTCGACGGCCTCTCGGGCGAGAATGACGACCAGCGCGTCGGTGTCGACATCGTGCGCAAGGCGCTCCAGTCGCCCGTGCGCCAGATCGCCGAGAACGCCGGCGAGGACGGCGCGGTCGTGGCCGGCAAGCTGCTCGAGACCACGGACAACGTCAACTGGGGCTTCGATGCGCAGAACGGCGAATATACGGACCTCGTGAAGGCCGGCATCATCGACCCGACCAAGGTCGTGCGCACGGCGCTGCAGGATGCGGCTTCGGTCGCCGGCCTGCTCATCACCACCGAGGCCATGGTCGCCGAGAAGCCCGAGCCGAAGCAGCCCATGGGCGCTCCGGGCGGCGGCATGCCCGACATGGGCGGCATGGACTTCTGATCCGCGCCGTCCGAGACGGCAACACGGATCGGGGCGCCCCTTGCGGGCGCCCCTTTTTCTTGGGGATTATATAAGGTAGTGCCGATGGGCCGCTAATTCTGGAAGGGCAGCGACACCACATAGTCGCTTGAAGTGACC
>JAPOZD010000024.1:0-8054 GCA_026706245.1 Alphaproteobacteria bacterium | reverse complement strand
GCATGGACTTCTGATCCGCGCCGTCCGAGACGGCAACACGGATCGGGGCGCCCCACGGGGCGCCCCTTTTCTTTGCGCGGACGGTGGTCGGGGCGGCGGGATTCGAACCCGCGGCCTCCTGCTCCCAAAGCAGGCGCGCTGCCAGGCTGCGCTACGCCCCGCCGGGCGTCCGTCTTCTACTCCCCCGGCCCGCCGCCCGCAATCGGCGCCATCGGCGCGGCGGCCATGGTACACTGCCGGTTGCAGCAAGCGGGAGCCAGCCCATGTCCGTCGAAGCAGCAATGGTCGAGAGCCTCGACTACCGTCTGAGCCCCCTGCCGGTGCGGGACGATCTTGCCGCCGCCCAGAAGCGCGCCTGGGCCCGGCTGGCGGCGCCGGGCGAGTGGTGGTCGGGCGCCGTCCGCATCGCCATTGCGGAGGAGACCCGCGCGGCCGAGACATGCGGCTTTTGCCGCGAACGCAAGGCGGCGCTCTCGCCATATGCCGTGACCGGCGCGCATGAGACGGCGACGGATCTGCCCGAAGTGCTGGTGGAGACCGTCCACCGCATCCGCACCGATCCCGGCCGGCTGACCCGGCGCTTCTACGAGGAGGCGCTGGCCGGTGGCCTGAGCGACGCGGAATATGTCGAGACGGTGGGCGTCATGGCCACGGTCATCGCCATAGACAGCTTCTGCGACGCCATGGGGCTGCCGCGCCACAGCCTGCCCGCGCCCCTTGCCGGAGAGCCGCGCCGCCGCCGCCCGGCGGGCGCGAAGGAGGGGCTTGCCTGGGTGCCGACGGTGGCGCCGGAGGACCTGACGGAGGCCGAGGCCGGCATGTATGACGGCCTCTCGGCCGTGAACATTCACCGCGCGCTGTCGCTGGTGCCGGCGGAAGTTGTCGGGTTCTTCGACATGGATTCGGTGCATTACCTTCCTGACGGGCAACTCCGGGACTACGGCACCGAATACCGCGCGCTCACCCACGCCCAGACGGAGTTCCTGGCCGGCCGGGTGTCGGTCATAAACCGGTGCGTCTATTGAACCACCAGCCATGCGGTGCTGCTCCGTGAGAGCGGCCGACACACGGGCGACGACTACGATCTGGCGGCGATGGCCGCCGGGGACGGGACCGGCGGCGGCGTCGCGGCGGCGGCGGCGCTGACCGCCTATGCGGACAGCTTCTACGAGGAGGGCAGGGCAGGCTTTGCGGCGGCGCGCGACCGGCTGCATGCGGAGATCGGCGGCGAAGCGCTGGTCGATGCCGCCGGCGTGCTCGCCATCTTCAATGCCGTGGTCCGTGTCGCCGATGCGACCGGCATCCCGCTGGAGGAGCAGAAGGCGGCGATGAGCGCGGATTTCCGGGGCGCGCTCGGCATAAACGACTATCCCGCGGCCGCCGGCAAGGTCTGAGACGCCGGCTCCGCTCGATACCGGACGATTGCCCGGAGCCCCCGTGTCCTCCTTGACAGGCTGAAGGACCCGCCAAACACTCGGGCCATGCTGCCCGGCATTGGAATGCGGCTGCGGATGGCGCCCCTTGCACTGGCGCTTGCGGCCTCTTTCGCCGCTTCGGAGGCGGGCGCACACACGGATGTGGGGCCGGACGCCGGAAACGCGGAAGGCGGCGGGTGGTTTGCCCGCCTCATCGGGCCGGCGGTCGAATTCCAGCGCCGGGCGAATGCGGAAATCGCATTGCACATGAGCGCCCTGCAGCGCGGCGACGACCTTGGCGCCTTCTTTCTGGGGCTGGCGATCGCATTCGCCTATGGAAGCATCCATGCCTTCGGACCGGGGCACGGGAAGTTCGTCATCGTGTCCTATTTCCTCGGCCGCGAGGCGCGGGTCATGCGCGGGGTCGTCATGGCGGCGCAGGTCGCGATCGTCCATGTCATCGCCGCGGTCGTCGTCGTCTGGCTGGCGGATATCGTGCTGAAGGCCGGGTTCGGCGTCGGGCTCTCGGAAGTGCCGGGCCTGCGCGCCGGGAGCTTCCTGATCATCGTGGGAATCGGCGTGTACATGCTGTATTCGGCCGTGCGGGCCTCGCTCGCTCCCGGCGCCGGCGCCCACGGCCATCACACTCACCACCACCACCACGGCCACGGCCACCATCACCACCATGACGGCCACCATCACGGCCAGGATAGCGGCGGCGGCGCGGAAGGCGGCCTGCTGGCTCTTGCCGCGGGCATGGCGCCGTGCCCCGGCGCGGTGCTCATCATGCTTTACGCGGTGGCCAACGGCATGATCGTTCCGGGGTTCCTGCTCGTGGCCGCGATGTCGCTCGGGATCGGACTCAGCATCTGCATTCTGGGGGTGGGCGCGATTCTCGCCCGGCAGACCGCAATGCGGGTCATGGAGCGGGCCGGCGGAAACCGGGGCCTGGGCGCGCTCCGGCACGGGATGAACTATGCAGGCGCGGTGTTCGTCACTCTTGTCGGGCTTGCGTCCTTCATGGCGCTGATGCAGGCGCCGCCGGGCTGATTTGCCTCTGTTCCCGGCGGCCAAGCTGTGGTTTGCTCTCGCGCCATGACCGAAATCGACGATCCCATCGCCTTCGAGCTGTTCAAGAACGCCATCTTCTCGATCGCCGACGAGATGGCGCTCACCATCTGCCGGACCACCTATTCCGGCGTGCTGCGCGACAATATGGACTTCTCCACCGCCTTTGCGGATGCGGAGGGGCGGCTGGTGGCCCAGGGGCTGACCCTGCCGGGGCATCTGGGCTCGATCCCGACCGCGCTCGCCACGGTGGTCGAGCGGTTCCGGGACGACATCCATCCGGGCGACGTGTTCTGCCTGAACGACCCGTTCGACGGCGGCATGCACCTGCCGGACATCTTCGTCTTCCAGCCGATCTTCCATGAGGGGCGGCGGCTGGCCTTCGCCTGCACCATCTGCCACCACACCGATGTCGGCGGGCGCGTGGCGGGCTCCAACGCCTCCGACTCGACCGAGATCTACCAGGAAGGGCTGCGCATCCCGCCGCTAAAGATGTTCGAGCGCGGCAAGCGCAACGAGACGCTCTGGACGCTGATCGAGAGCAATGTCCGTGTGCCGGTGCGGCTTGCGGGCGACCTGCGCGCCCAGCTCGCGGCCTGCCATATCGCGGAGGCGGCCTTCCTCGACCTCGTGGAGAAATACGGCGAGGCGCGCGTCGGTGTCTATATGGAGGCGGTGATCGACTATGCCGAGCGGCTGACCCGCGCCGCGCTCTCCGAGCTGCCGGACGGGACCTGGTCTTTCGAGGACTGGATCGACGATGACGGCATCGATGTCGGCAAGCCGATCCGCCTGTTCGTGACCTTCACCAAGACGGGCGATTCGATGAACGCCGACTGGACCGGCTCGGCGGAGCAGGTGAAGGGCGCGATCAACAACACGCTCTCCTTCACCAAGGCTGCAACCTATTGCGCGGTGCGCTCGATCCTGCCCTCCGGCATCCCGAACAATGAGGGGGTGTTCCGCGCCATCGAGGTGACGGCCCCGCCGGGCACCATCGCCAATGCGGTGCTGCCGGCGGCCTGCGCCGCGCGCGGGCTGACGGGCTTCCGCATGGTGGACTGCGCCTTCGGCGCGCTCGCGCAATGCGCGCCCGACAGGGTGTTCGCCTGCTCCGACGGCGGCAATACGGGCGTGTCCATCGGCGGCTACGACAAGGAGCGCCGGCCCTTCATCTATGTCGATTTCGCCTGCGGCACCTGGGGCGGTCGGCCCTGGGCGGACGGGCTCGAGGGCAATGCCAACATGTTCGCCAACATGGCCTCGCACTCGGTCGAGGTGACGGAGGCGGAGCAGCCGGTCCAGGTGCTGCGCTACGACTTGGTGGCGGACCGGATGGGGCCGGGCGCTTATCGCGGCGGCGCGCCCTACCGGCGGGAATACCGCTTCCTGGAGCATGAGGCGGTGCTGCAGGTGCGCGCCGACCGCATGGCCTTCCGCCCTTACGGCCTTTCCGGCGGAAAGCCGGGCGAGCCGGCGGCCAACTATCTGAACGGCGAGCCGGTCCCCTCCAAGATCACGCGCAACATCCATGAGGGCGATGTGTTCCTGCACGAGCTGGCGGGCGGCGGCGGCTGGGGCGACCCGCTGGACCGCGAGCCGGCGGCGGTGGCCTGCGACGTGCTGAACGAACTGCTCTCGCCCGAGGGCGCGGAGCGGGACTACGGCGTCGTGCTCGGCCCCGACGGCCGCACGGCCGACGAGGCCGCGACGGCCCGCCTCCGCGCCGCCATGCGGAACGACAGCGCCGACAGCCGCGCAGCGGAATAGACGGCTTGCTTTCGGGGGCGGGCGGCGCCTGCCGCTCTCGGATCTGATTGTTCGAAAATTTTACGCAATATTTCTCTGTAGGACTTGTATTCTTAGAAAATATGCTATGATGGGTCCAAGGGAAGCGGAATCCATGGGCCGCGTCCCGCCCGCGCCGGCCCGGTGCGGAACGACCCCGATTCAGCCGACAGGCGAGGTGCGTCCGGCGCTTGCCTCGCACGCGCGCAATCAGGCGCGCGAACCGCGCCGGCGCCGATACGCGCCCGCGCCCGCACGCAAATGCGCGCGATTAAGGGTCGCTCCGATGCCGGGCCGGAGAGACCGTGAACCGGACCGAGGAGCCGCAGCACCCCATGCCCATCATCGACCCCGCCATTGCCCTCTCCACCCGTCAGGAGGCCTTCTGCCGCCACTACGCCGTCTCCGGCAATGCCGCGGACGCCGCAAGACAGGCCGGATGCGCGCTCCCGGAACGACATGCGGGCTTCGACGGGACCGGCCCCTTCAACCCGCCCGGAGACGCCGATTTCGCCCCGGACCATGACAAAACATGACATCCCATGACACGGCGCAATCTCCCGGCGTCCGGGACGACGAAAAGGGGGGCGCGGCGGCCCGCAAACGGGAGGGGGCAGTCCGACAGGACGGACCGTGGCCATTCTCCATGAGCCGCAACCCGGCACCGTCGGCAGAGGACCATGAACGCGCCGGCGGTGCTACAAATGCCCGAACAGGCGACGCCTGCAACGGGAAGGAGAGACCGGACGTGTTCACCGACCGCATAGAGGAACGCTGGATCGCCGCGTTCGACACCGTCTTCGGCCTCTGCAAGGTCGGGAAGGGCGAGGAGGTCGCGATCCTTTCGGAAACCCAGTCGCGGCGGCTCAACGTCGAACTGGCCGAGCTTGCGCTGCTCCGGCGCGGCGCGCGGCCGTTCCATGTCACCGTCGTCTCCCCTCCGCAGACCGCTCCCGTGCCGGTGCGCTCCACCGGCTCGTCGCCCGCCCTGCAGGGGCTGGGGCCGGCGATCAGGGCGCTCGCCGCCAGCTCCCTCGTCGTCGATGTGACGGTGGAGGGCATGCTCCATGCGCCGGAACTGCCGGACATCATCGCCGACGGCGCGCGCCTCCTGATGATCTCCAACGAGCATCCGGACGCTCTCGAACGCCTGTTGCCCGACCCGGCGCTTACCGAGCGCGTCAAGGCGGCGGTCAGGCGGGTCCGGGCGGCGAAGGAGATGCGCGTGACCTCCGGGGCCGGCTCCGACCTCACCGTCGCGCTGGAAGGCGCGCCGAGCGCCGGGGTCTGGGGCTATTGCGACCGGCCGAGGACGGTCGCCCACTGGCCGGGCGGGATCGTCGTCGCCTTCCCCGCCGCCGGTTCCGTTCAGGGCCGGCTGGTGCTCGATACCGGCGATGTCAACCTGACCTTCAAGCGTTACCTCGAGGCGCCGGTGGCGCTCACCATCGAGGACGACTACGTCACCGCCATCGAGGGCGAAGGCACCGATGCCGAGCTTTTCCGGCGCTACTGGGCCGCCTGGGGCGACCGGGAGGCCTACGCCACCTCGCATGTCGGCTGGGGGCTGAACGAAGCGGCCCGCTACGAGGCGCTCGCCATGTACGACCAGCGCGACTTCAATGGCACCGAGATCCGCGCCTTCGCGGGCAATTTCCTCTACTCGACCGGCGCCAACGAGTTCGCCAACCGCCACACCCTCGGTCATTTCGATCTGCCGATGCGCAACTGCACGGTGAGCCTCGACGGGGTGAAGGTGGTCGAGGCCGGACGGCTGGTCGAGTCCTGAGCGGAGGGAGGGCAGGGCGATGGCTTCCAGGGATGAGCAGCGCGATGCGCCGATGTTCGACCCGGACTATTACGGGCTCACCGGTGAACAGGCTGCGCTCTGCACCGCGGCCCGGCGGCTCGGCGAGGAAAGTTTCGCTTCGCGCGCCGACGAGTGGGACCGCGACGCGATCTTCCCGATGGCGAACTACCGGGACCTTCACGAGACGGGCCTGCTTGCCGTCTGCGTGCCGAAGGAGCATGGCGGACATGGCGCGGACCTGAAGACCTATTCGCTGATGGCGGCCGAGATCGGCCGCTATTGCGGCTCGACGGCGCTCACCTTCAACATGCATGTAAGCTCGTGCCTGTGGACCGGGGCACTCGCCGACGACCTGCCGATGACCGCGGCGCAGCGGCGCGAGCACAACCGGCGGCGCGCGTTGCATTACGACCGGATCGTGGACAAGGGCGCGATCTACGCCCAACCGTTTTCCGAGGGCGGCGCGGCGGCCGCCGGGTTCCGGCCGTTCGGCACGCTGGCCGACCGGGTCGAGGGCGGCTGGGTCATCAACGGCAAGAAGATCTTCGCCTCGCTCGCCGGCTCGGCGGACTATTACGGCGTGCTCTGCACCGAGAAGAAGGAAAATCTTAGCCGCCGCGACACGATGTATTTTGCCGTCCCGGCGGACGCGGAGGGCGTGAGCGTGATCGGCGACTGGGACCCGCTCGGCATGCGCGGGACGGTGTCGCGCGACCTCCTGTTCGAAAACGTGTTCGTGTCCGACGACGCGGCGCTGATGCCCAAGGGGGTCTATTTCGAGGCCGCGACCCGCTGGCCGCACATGTTCACCACGCTGACCCCGAGCTATATGGGGATCGCCCAGGCGGCCTATGATTTCACCGTGCGCTACCTGCGCGGCGAGGTGCCCGGCATGCCGCCGGTCAGGCGGCGCATGTACCCGACCAAGCAGCACGCCGTCGCCGAGATGCTGATCGCGCTGGAGCAGGCCAAGGCGCTCTGGTTCCAGATGCTGGGCGAGGCCCGCCCCAACCCGTCCAAGGCGTCGGTGCTGCGCGCCTACTGCACCCAGTACACGGTGATGGAGACCGCCAACGACCTCTGCCAGAAGGCGATCCGCACCTGCGGCGGGCAGTCGATGCTGAAGAGCCTGCCGCTGGAACGGCTCTACCGCGACAGCCGCTGCGGCTCGCTGATGCTGCCCTGGACGGCGGAGCTGTGCATCGACAAGCTCGGGCGCGAGGCGCTCTACGAGCGCGGCGAAGACGACGAATGAACGACCTGTCCTCGTGGGTCGAGAAGAATGCCGCCTTCACCCCGTCGAAGACCGCGGTCCGCTTCGAGGGCGAGGACATCGATTACACCCGCTTCGCGGCGATGGTCCGCGGCCATGCGCGGGCGCTGAAATCCGTCCACGGCGTCGGGCGCGGCGACCGGGTCGCCTTCCTCGGCCTCAACAGCCCCTCGATGCTGGCGCTCTTCTTCGCCTGCGCGCGGCTCGGCGCGATGTTCTCGCCGCTCAACTGGCGGCTGGTGGCGCCGGAGCTTGCCTATATCCTCGGCGACTCGACGCCCCGGGTGCTGGTCGCGGACGCCTGCCACGCGGATCTTGCGCGCGAGGCAGCCGCGGGTTGCCCGGAAACCGCCGTCATCCCCGTGGACAGGATCGCCCGCGACGCGGAGGCGGCGAGGGGCGAAGACCTCGACCCGGAGGCCGGGCCGGAGACCCCCTGCCTGCTGGTCTATACCTCGGGCACCACGGGCCATCCCAAGGGCGCGGTGCTCGACCAGCGGGCGATCCAGGTCAACGCCCTCAACTGCATCCACTATGCCGGGCTGACGGACGCCGACCGCGTGCTGACGGTGCTGCCGATGTTCCATGTGGGCGGGCTCAACATCCTGACCTCCCCCGCCTTCTATGCCGGCGGGACGGTGATCCTGCACCGCCGCTTCGACGCCGCGTTTGGTGACGATCTGCGGCCCTTCGTCCTGCG
>JAPOZD010000135.1 GCA_026706245.1 Alphaproteobacteria bacterium | reverse complement strand
GGCCGGCAGTCGTTCCGCCAGCATGGAGAGCTCCATGGCGCGGGCCATGCCGACAAGGCGCGGCAGGATCCATGTGGCGCCGCCGTCGGGCACCAGGCCGATACGGGCGAAGGCCTGGAGGAAATAGCCGGACCTCGCGGCGATGCGGATGTCGGCCGAAAGCGCAAAGCTCATGCCGATGCCGGCGGCGGCGCCGTTGACGGCGGAGACGACCGGAATGGAAGAGGCGCGCAGGCGCTCCAGGGTCGGGTTGTACCAGCCCTCCAGGTCGCTCTTCTGCTCGCCCCGCGCCTCGGCCGCGCGGTCGCGCGGCGGGCGGTCGGGGTCGTTCAGGTTCGCGCCCGAGCAGAAGGCCCGGCCGTTGCCCGTCAGCAGGATGCAGCGCGCACCGCTCGCCTCGATGCGGTCCAGCGCAGCGGAGAAATCCTCGCGCATGCGGTGGCCGATCGCGTTCAGCACCGCCGGGTCGTTGAACGCGAGGATTGCCACGCTCCCGTCGAAGCGCAGTTCCATCTTGCCATTGCTCGTCATGGCGCGGTCGGGTCCTTTCGCTTGGGGATTCAGAGACCGTTTGAGCATAGCGGCTGCACCCCTTTGCGTCGCCCCGGTCGCCGTTCGTCCGAATACCGCGAGGCCCCCATTCTCAAACGCTCTCTCAGACCAGCAGTCGTTGATCGGAACCTACAGCGCCGCCGGAAACCTCCTCCCCCGCTTGCGGGGGAGGCCGGGTGGGGGCCGCTTTCGCGTCAGCGGAAGCGGCGGGCGAAGCCCGGCAAAGATCCGTCGCGCGGAGAGGCCCTCCCCCGGCCCCTCCCGCCCAGCGGGAGGGGAGTGAAACAGGCAGCCTCCGAACATGAGTCCCGTCCTGCACACTCTGGTATCAGACCAGGTTCAACTGCCGCCGCCACCATCCGGCCCGGCGGGGGGTCTCCGGCTCGCCGGCCGGAGCAGGGGCCGGTTCCGGCGGCGGTTCCTGCGGAGGCGGTTCCTGCGCAGCAGGCTGGGCAGCGGGCGCCTCCTGCCGTTCCGCATCGGCAGCGGCGGCCTCGGGGGCGTCTTCCTTCTTGCGGCGGGTGCGGCGGCGCCTCGGCTTCGGGGCCTCCTCCACCGGCGCTTCCGCACCGTCCGTTTCCGCCGCAGCGGCGGCCTCGGCCTGTTCCGCTGCAGGCTCCGCAGCGGCCTCGGCCGGCGCTTCCTCCTTCTTGCGCGACCGCCGCCGCCGCCTCGGCTTGGGCGCCTCTTCGACGGCCTCCGCGGCGTCCGCCTCGGCGGCGGGAGGAGCCTCGGGTTCCTGCATCTCCGGCTCCGGTGCGGCGCTCGCAGCGGCGCGAGCGCCGCCATTCGTAACGTTCGCCGCGTTCGGCGCGGCGGCGGCGCCAACGCCGCCATTCGTAACGTCCGCCGCGTCCGGCGCAGCGGCGGCGCGGCGTCTCCGGCGCGGCGGTTTCGGCGTCTCCTCGGCGACCGGTTCGACGGCGGCCTGGGTCTCGCCGGACTCGGAAGCGGGGGCTGCCTCGACGGTCGCAGCCTCCTCGGCCGCGCCGTTCCGCCGCCGCCGGCCGCCCCGCCGGCTGCGGCGCCTGCGCTTCGTCCCGCCTTCCTCGTCGTCGTCTTCGGCCTCGGGCCCCGTTTCCCCGGCGGCTGCGCCGGCGGGGGCCGGCTCGGCTGCGGCGTCCTCTTCCCGGGGTTTCGGCGAGAGGCTTTCGAAACGCCAGGTGCCGGGCGGCTGCGAATCGTCGCGCTGAAGCAGGACTTCGACCCCATGGTCGCTGGCGAGGCGGTTCAGCAGGTTCCGCTTGTAGTTGAGCAGATAGAGCGCGGTGTCGGTGGAGAGATACACCGACAGCACGCCGTGGCTGCCGCTCAGCGCCTCCTGCTCGATGGCGCGGGCGGTCTGCAGGGCGCTCGATTCGACGGACCGCATGAAGCCGGAGCCGTTGCAATGCGGGCAGGCGACAGTGCTGCTTTCGTGAATGCTCGGCCTGAGCCGCTGGCGCGACATCTCCAGCAGCCCGAGCGCGCTGATCCGCCCGACCTGGACGCGGGCCCGGTCGCTGCTCAGCGCATCCTTGAGCCGGCGTTCGACCTGGGAGTTGTTGCGCCTCTCGTCCATGTCGATGAAGTCGATCACGATGAGGCCGGCGAGGTCGCGCAGGCGAAGCTGGCGGGCCACTTCGTCCGCGGCTTCGAGGTTGGTCTTGACGGCGGTCTCCTCGATATTGCGCTCGCGCGTCGCGCGGCCCGAGTTGACGTCAATGGCGACCAGCGCCTCGGTCGAATCGATAACCAGATAGCCGCCGGACGGAAGCTCCACCCGCGCCGTGTGCAGGTCGTAGAGCTGGTCCTCGATGCCGTGGGCGACGAACAGCGGCTCCGTCTGGTCCTTGTACTGCTGCACCCGTTTCGCGTGGCTCGGCATCAGCGCCTTCATGAAATCCTTGGCGCTGCGATAGGCCCGGTCGCCCTCGACCAGCACCTCGTCGATATCCCGCCCGTAGATGTCCCGGATCGCCCGCTTCACCAGGTCGGCTTCCTCGTAGATGAGGGCCGGCGCGGTGCTCGACAGCGTGTCCTCGCGGATGCCTTCCCAGGTGCGCGTCAGGAAGTCGTAGTCGCGCTTGATCTCGGTCTTGGTGCGCTTCACGCCGGCAGTCCGCATGATGACGGCCATGCCGTCGGGCACGTCCAGCCCCTCGACGATGGTCTTCAGCTTGCGCCGGTCGGTCGCATTGGTGATCTTGCGCGATATGCCGCCGCCATGCCCGGTATTCGGCATCAGCACGCAATACCGCCCGGCGAGGGACATATAGGTGGTGAGCGCCGCGCCCTTGGTGCCGCGCTCTTCCTTGGAGACCTGCACCAGCACGATCTGGCGGCGCTTGATGACCTCCTGGATCTTGTATTGCCGGCGCAGCCTGCCGGCCCGGCGCCGGTCTTCCTGCGCGTCGTCGCGGCCATTGGCCTCGGCCTCGGCCTCGTCGGCGTCGTCATCCTCGACATCGCCGCCTTCGAGGTCGCTTTCGCGGCGCGCGGCCGCTTCCTCCTCGATCAGCGCCTGGCGGTCTTCCTGCGGCAGCCGGTAATAGTCGGGGTGGATATCCGCGAACGGCAGGAAGCCGTGCCGGTTGCCGCCGTATTCGACGAAGGCCGCCTGCAGCGAGGCTTCGACACGGGCGATCTTGCCGAGATAGATATTGCCTTTCAGGCTCGTCCGGGCGGCGGCTTCGTAGTCGAAGTTCTCAAGCCGGCGTTGGTTTACGACAGCGATCCGGGTTTCTTCCGGATGCGCGGCGTCGATGAGCATGCTCCTGGTCATTAAGGTAGGGCTCCGGGTATGCGGCAGCGCAGGGGCGGGGGCAGCGATCCGGCAGGCTCGTAACACTCATTCCGGCCTCCGATCGCGCGGGCTCGACCGCCCGGGCGCGCCGTGGATGGGACATTGAACGCACATTGCCGTTCCGTGTAGACCCCGGCCGGCCGGACTTTCACTGGCGGCGCAAACGAAAAAAGCTATTCGGATGGCGACAGGGACGGCCCGCTCGGCACAGGAACGCAGACCAGCAAGCGCTTCCTACATTAGTCCGATAACCGCCTGGCGGCAATCGCTAATCCTGGCGGTCCTGTTTCTGGCCTTCAATTCGAGCCAGATCGCGGCCTTCGAGATCGAGGATATGCGCCTGATCGCGCGCGGCAAAGGCGCCCGGCTCGTGCTCGACCTGTCCGCGGAGGCGCCCTTCCGCGCCTTCACGCTCTCCGACCCGGACCGGGCGGTTGTCGATCTGCCCTTGCCGGCAAGGGCCCCCGAATGGCCGACACGCCGCGCGGGCCCGGTTTCCGGGCTGAGGGCAGGCGTGTTCGACGAAGGCGTGTGGCGTGTGGTGCTGGACCTGGACGCGCCGATGCGAATCGCGGCGGCCGGCATCCGGCCTCCCTCGCAAGGCCGGGGGCACCGGCTCGTGCTTGACCTGGCGCCGCTCCGCCGGGGAGGCCCCGCAGGCGCGGGTTTCGGGAGCCTGAGCCCCGAGAGGGAGCGCCCGGTCGCGCCCCTGCCCCGGCTGCCGCCCGGCCTGGAGAGGCCGACAATCGTGATCGACCCCGGCCATGGCGGCGTCGATCCGGGAGCGATCGGCCGGAGCGGCATTCACGAAAAGGCAATCGTGCTCGATTTCGCGGCGACCCTGGCGCTCCGCCTCGCCGCGAGCGGGAAATACAATATCCGCCTGACGCGCAATGACGACCGGTTCCTGGCGCTCGGCAAGCGCGTCGCCATCGGGCAGGCGGCGCGCGCCGACCTGTTCATTTCGCTTCACGCCGACTCGGTGGCGCGCAAGAGCGCCCGGGGCGCGTCGATCTACACCCTTTCCGGAAAAGGGTCCGACGGGCTCGCGAGGGAGCTTGCAAAGCAGGAGAACAGGGCGGACCTAGTCGCAGGCCTGGAATTCGGCGGCGATTCCGAGGTTGCCGGCCACCTGATAGACATGCAGCAGCGCAGCGCGACCAACCGCTCGGTGGAATTCGCGAAGCTGCTCCTCTTCGAACTCGGGGTGCGCGGCCCCCTGTTGCGCAGGCCCCACCGGTCCGCCGCGTTCCGGGTGTTGAAATCGCCGAAAGTGCCCTCGGTGCTGATCGAGCTGGGCTTCCTGTCGAGTCGCTCGGACGAAAAGCGGCTCAGGCGGCCCGCGACGCGGGAAGAGGTAGCCGACGCCATCGAGGCGGCGCTGGCGCATTACTTTGCCGGGCGGCGCGGGTGAGCCTTGATTTTGCCATGAAGTTGTTCTTTTTCCGGGGCCCATGAGGCGGCTGCGGCGCATCTTCTCCTGGTTGTTCTGGCTTGGCGCCGCGGGCGTTGCGGCGGCCGGAATCGCCGCGCTCGTCGCGGCCGACCATTTCTCCCGCGGCCTTCCCGCCTATGGCTGGCTTGCGACCTACGAGCCGCCCGTCGCCACCCGCGTGCATGCCGGCGACGGTCGTCTGCTGGCGGAATTCGCGGTCGAGCATCGGCTGTTCGTGCCCGTGGATGCCATGCCTGAGCGGGTCGTGGATGCGTTCCTGGCCGCCGAGGACAAGAGCTTCTACCGCCATGCCGGCCTCGATCCCGCCGGCCTGTTCCGGGCCGGCTACACCTTCGTTCGCAGCAAATTGTCCGATTCCGCCCCCCGGCCGGTAGGCGGCTCGACGATCACGCAGCAGGTCGCCAAGAATTTCCTGCTGAGCCCGGAAGCCACTGTCGAGCGGAAGATCAGGGAGGCGATCCTGGCGCTCCGGCTCGAAAAGGCGCTGCCCAAGGACGCTATACTCGAGCTTTACCTGAACCAGATTTACCTAGGCTACGGCTCTTACGGCGTCGCCGCGGCGGCGCTCAACTATTTCAACAGCTCGCTCGACGATCTCACGATTGCCGAAGCGGCCTTCCTTGCCGCCCTGCCCAAGGCGCCCAACAACTACCACCCCATCCGGCGCCGGGCGCAGGCGCTCACACGCCGCAACTGGGTGGTGCGGCGGATGCTGGAAGACGGGCGCATATCGCCGGTCGAGGCAGAGGAGGCCATCGCCGCGCCGCTGGAGCTCCGCTCCCGTGACGCAACGGAGTTCTTCGAGGCGGAGTGGTTCTCGGAGGAAGTCCGCCGGGAGCTCATGGAGGTCTTCGGACAGGAGAAACTTTATTCCGGCGGGCTGTCCGTCCGCACCACCATCGACCCGGAATTGCAGCGGGCCGGCGAACGGGCCCTGCGCGCCGGCCTGCAGAGCTACGACCGCCGCCACGGCTGGCGCGGCCCCGTCGCCCGGCTGGACGGGGACAATCTCGAAGCGGCGCTGAAATCCGCATCCCGCCCGCCGGGGCTCAGTCCCTACCGCCTGGCCGCCGTCACCGGCGTTTCGACGAAGGCCGCCGACATCCTGCTGAAGGACGGCAGGACCGGGCGCATTCCGCTGGAGGACGCCCGATGGGCCCGGCGCGCGCTCACGAACGGCAGGGTCGGCGCGGAGCCGAAGCGCATGGACCGGGTCGTGAAGCCGGGCGACCTGGTGGCGGTGGAGCCGGCGGGGCCCGGGGGCGGATGGGCGCTGCGCCAGATACCCGAAATCGAGGGCGCGCTGATCGCGATGGACCCGCATACCGGGCATGTGCTCGCCATGGTGGGCGGCTACGACGCGGAACGCAGCGAGTTCAACCGCGCGACGCAGGCGATGCGCCAGCCCGGGTCGGCCTTCAAGCCGTTCGTTTACCTGGCGGCGCTGCAGGAGGGCTACACCCCGGCGACCTTGCTGGCCGACATGCCCATCGTCATCGACCAGGGCGCCGGCCTCGGCCTCTGGCGGCCGCAGAACTA
Source organism: Alphaproteobacteria bacterium (assembly GCA_026706245.1). Lineage (GTDB taxonomy): Bacteria > Pseudomonadota > Alphaproteobacteria > Bin95 > Bin95 > Bin95. The sequence continues at coordinate 2,475 of JAPOZD010000135.1, read as the reverse complement.
TTCCGGCTCCTTCCACGGCATCGTCCCGATGCGGATCGGCATCGAGAAATCCCGCAACCTGATGACCGTGCGCCTCGCGCAGGCCGTCGGCATGGGCGATGTCGCGGCCATTGCGGGCCGGTTCGGCATTCAGGACGAAATGCCCGAGGTGCTGTCGATGTCGCTGGGCGCGGGCGAGACGACGCTCTCCCGGATGACGGCCGCCTACGCCATGCTCGCCAATGGCGGCCGGCGCATCTCGCCGACGCTCATCGACCGCGTTCAGGACCGCCACGGGCACACCGTCTTCCGCCATGAACGCCGGGCCTGCGCGGACTGCAATGCGTTGGAAGAGTTGGGGCCGGAAGTGCCTTATCCGCCGGACCCGCGCGAACGGATTGCGGACCCGCAAAGCGTCTATCAGGTGGTGTCCATGCTGGAAGGCGCGGTGCTGCGCGGCACCGGACGCCGGCTCAGGGCAGTGGGCAAGCCGCTTGCCGGAAAGACGGGCACGACGAGCGATTATGTCGATGCCTGGTTCGTCGGCTTCGCCTCCGATCTTGTGGTCGGCGTCTATGTCGGCTTCGACCGGCCCCGCACGCTCGGCCATGCGGAGACCGGCTCCTCGGTGGCGGCGCCCGTGTTCGGCGCCTTCATGCGTGAGGCCCTCGACAGGGCGCCGGCGGCGCCCTTCCGGATTCCGCCCGGCATGTCTTTCGTGCGGGTCGGGCGCACGAGCGGAAAACCGGCCGTGCCCGGCGAGGCCGACATCATCCTGGAGGCCTTCAAGCCCGGAACCGAGCCCCGTCCCGGAGAGCCCGGCCGCCTGCCGGCGGGAAGCGGCGAAGGCGTTTCCGGTATATACTGACCCGACTTCCGGATTCGTTGGAGACCGTTCGATGCGTGCCGAAGCGCAGGCCCTTGTGGATGACATTCGCGACAGCCTTGCCCTCATCCGGAGGCATCTTTGACTGGGACGCATCCACGGCGCGCCTGGAGGCGCTGAATGCCGAGGCCGAAGCGCCTGAACTCTGGAACGACCCGGCGCGCGCGCAGGAGGTGATGCGCGAACGGACGCGGCTGGCCGGCGGGTTGGAAGGCTATCGTGCGCTTGAGGGCGCGCTGGAAGACGCGATCACGCTTTACGAGCTCGGCGAGGCGGAAGAGGACGAGGGCGCGCAAGCGGAAGCCGAATCCGAACTCGAATCGATTCGGGACCGCGCCGCCCGCCGCAGGCTGGAGAGCCTGCTGTCCGGCGAGGCCGACGGCAATGACTGCTATCTGGAAGTCAATGCCGGCGCGGGCGGCACGGAGGCGCAGGACTGGGCCGAGATGCTGCTGCGCATGTATGTCCGCTGGGCCGACGCCGGCGGCTACAAGCTGGAATGGCTGGAGGAAAGCCCCGGCGAGGAGGCCGGCATCAAGTCCGCCTCCGTGCGCATAAAGGGCGAGAACGCCTATGGCTGGCTGAAGACCGAGAGCGGCGTGCACCGCCTGGTCCGCATCTCGCCCTTCGACAGCCAGTCGCGCCGCCACACCAGCTTCGCCTCGGCCTGGGTCTATCCGGTGGTGGACGACCGGATCGAGGTCGAGATCGACGAAAGCGAGCTCAGGGTCGATGTCTATCGCGCGTCAGGCGCCGGCGGGCAGCATGTCAACAAGACCGAGAGCGCCGTCCGGATCACGCATCTGCCGACCAATATCGTCGTCCAGTGCCAGAACGACCGCTCGCAGCACCGCAACCGGGCAACCGCCATGGCGATGCTGAAGGCCAGGCTCTACGAGCACGAGCTCCAGCGGCGCGAGGCCGAAGCCGCGGCCGAACAGGCGGCGAAGGCGGATATCGGCTGGGGCAACCAGATCCGCTCCTACGTCCTCCAGCCCTACCAGATGGTGAAGGATCTGCGCACCGGCGTCGAAAAGGGCAACGCCCAGGGCGTGCTGGACGGCAATATCGACGACTTCCTGAGCGCCGCCCTGGCCGCGAGAGTGGGCGCGGACCGGTCGGCGGGCGGGGAGTAGGGTCCCAACCGTCACCCCGGACGGCGCGCCAGCGACGATCCGGGTCCATCTCCCGGCCTTTCCACCGGACTGAAACGGTTGTGGATGGGCTCCGGCTCGCGCGCCGGGGCGACGATTTCGGGCTCGGATGGGAATCTGACTCTATCGGAACGGGGTTCTGTACTCAGAGCAGGATTCGATCCGGCTGAACGGGCTGTCCGCGCAGTGGCAGGATCGGAAGAAGTATTTGTTCGAGAAAATCAGTAATATTTCTTATATTACTTGACATATCCGAATCTTGGGCTATATTGGGTTGGACGGAGCGATCCGGAGGCTGGCCCGTCTCCCGCGTCGGCGCCGGCGCGAAAAAAATGCCCTCGAAACAGACGGGCGAGGTGCGTTCTGCGCCCTGCGTTCGGCTCGCGCGCACGGGCACGCCCGGGCAATCAGGCGCGCGAACCGCGCCGGCGCCGACAGGCGCCCGCGCGCACGCGA
>JAPOZD010000245.1 GCA_026706245.1 Alphaproteobacteria bacterium | reverse complement strand
GCCGGCGGGCGACAATCTGACCACCGGCCTGTTCGGCGGCAGCCAGGAGGCGATCGACTTCTGGGTGGACTACCAGGAAGAGCTGACCGAGCGCTGGAACCGCTGGGTAGCGCAGAACTGAGCCTTCGGCGGCGGATGCGGGCTTGAGCGGCCCGTTTCCCGCCGCCCGCGAGGACGCTCAGGCCGGCTGGAGCACGAAATCGAACCGGGCGCGCCACAAGCCGGCGGCGGTCCGGTCGAGGCGCACCAGCAGGTCGTCCCGGAAAATCGAATCGCGGGCATTGGCGTCTTCGAGGTCCGGGAAATAGACCTGCGTGGTGAGCACGCGGGTGTCCCTGCCCTGCGCCTTCACATGGATATGCGGGGTGCGGCCCGTATAGCGGCCCGGCCGGACGGTCAGGAAGCGGAACGCTCCTGCCGCATCCGTGAACTGGTGGCCGCGATAGCGGAAGCCCCGGTTGTCGTAGCGGCCGCGCCCGTCGCTGTGCCAGATGTCGATGACGGCGCCAGGCACGGGCCGGCAGTCCGGCGTCAGCAAGAGGCCCTCGAAGACGAGCGGTTCGCCCTCCCCGCCCGGTTCGTGCAAGTCGCTGCGGCGCGGCGTCGAGGGCGTGTAGAACGGCCCCGCCGTCTGCGACCGGGTGCCGGGCGTGCAGGCAAGCGGCGGCGCCAGCCCGAGGCCGCGGTCGGGCAATGCCTTCGGCGCGGCATAGCCGAGGAGCACCGAGCTTGCCGAAGATGGCAGCGGCGTCGCCGCCACTCCCGCAAGTCCTGCAATGACCAACCGCCTTGTCGTGCCGTGCCGAAACATCGCACAAGCGTAGCGCATTCCAGGCCGGGGTCATAAGCCGCGAGCACATAAGGAAAAGGCCGCCCCCCAAGGGAGGCGGCCGGTTTCCGTTATGCCGGCGCGACTATTTGCTGGCGTCGATGATGTCGCCGAAGCGAACCCAACTCGTCCCGTCGAAGCGCGAGAGCTGCTCCGACTGGATCGGGTAGAAGTCGTCCGGCGCGGTGTTGACCAGAATGCCCGGCAACAGCATCGGAAGCTCGACATCCTTGAGGTTCGCGGCGCAGGCCATGATGCCCTCGCGGCTCAGCTCCCCGCAGCCATCGAGCGTGATGTGCATCAGCTTGGAGACATTGTAGGCATAGGCGTAGTTGGCGTCCGTCATGTCGGCGTCCGGCATGTGCTTCCCCATGAAGGCCACCCACTCCTTGTAGCCCGGATCGTCCTTCCACGCGGCGTCCACCGGGTCCTTGACGTACTGCGCCGTAATCAGTCCGGTGGAGCACTCGAGGCCGGCAGGCGTGAGTGTCGCGCCCACCGAGGCGGACACGTTGTTCAGCAGATGCAACGGCTTCCACTCGATCTCGCAGGACTTGCGGATCGCTTGGGCGGCGAATTTCGGGATCGTGATGTTGAAGAAGACGTTGGCGCCGCTCTCCTTCATCTTCAGAACCTGGCTGTCCACCGTCGGGTCGGTGACCTCGTAGGGCAGCATCGAGACGACGAGTTCGTCCGCCTTGTCGCCGAGGCCGCGCAGGAAGCCGTCGCGATAGTCCTTCCCGTAGTCGTCGTTCTGGAACAGGATCGCGATCTTCGGGTCCTCGACATTCTCGAGCACGTATTTCGCGTAGATCTCGCCCTCGACGTCATAGGTCGGCTGGAAGCCCATGGTCCAGGGATACTTGTCCGGCTGGCCCCACTTGCTGGCGCCCGTCGCCACGAAGAGGTGCGGGACCTTCTTCGCGTTCACATAGCGGTGGATGGCGGAATTGGTCGGCGTGCCCAGCGTCTGGAAGAGAAGCGCCACCTCTTCCTGCTCGACCAGCTTGCGGACCTGCTCGACCGTGCGCGGCGGGCTGTAGCCGTCATCCAGCGAGATGAAGTCGATCTGGCGCCCCTGGATGCCGCCCATCTCGTTCACCATCGCGAAATAGGCCGAGATGGTCTTGCCGATGGTGCTGTAAACCGAGGCCGGGCCCGAATAGGGGTTGGTGTTGCCGATCTTGATCGTCGTGTCGGTGATGCCGGTCATGTCGGCGGCCTCTGCCGTCCCGGCCAGCAGCGCGGCCGCGGCTGCGGCGGCAAGCAGTTTCTTGATGTGCATGGGTCGATGCCTCCCTTTGGTTGAGACCCGGTTCGAACGGCCTCAGGCGGCCGATTTGCGTTTCCACCATGCGAGCGCCCGTTCCACCGCTCCCCAGACCCCGAACGGCACGAAATATATCGCAAGGATCAGGAAGATGCCGAATATCGCCCAGGGCGGCGGCACGAACGGATAGGCGCGGCTGATGTCCTGGGCGAAATTGGGCACGAACACCAGGAACAGCCCGCCGAAGATCACGCCCGGAATCGACACGATACCGCCGACCACGGACCCGACCAGAAGGTTGACCGCGAGGAAGAAGTTGAAGGCGTCGGGCGCCACGAACTCGGTGACGAAGACGCTGAGCGCCCCCGCGATGCCTGTGTACATGGCGCTGATGCCGAAGGTCGTCGTCTTGTAGAGGGCGGTGTTGATACCCATCGTGCTGGCCGCAATGGGATTGTCCCGGATCGCCATGATGGCGCGGCCCGACCGGCTGCGAAGCAGGCACCAGGCGACCGCCATCAGGAACGCCATGATCGCCAGCGTCACATAGTAGAGCGACTGGTCTGCGCTCAGCCCCTCGATCAAGGGCTCGGGCTTCGGCACGAACAATCCCTGCACGCCGCCCGTCCAGTGCTCGAAGGCGTCGAATTTGAGCAGCTGCGGCGTCGCCACGGCGAAGGCGAAGGTCGCAAGCGCAAGATAGAGCCCCTCCAGCCTGAGCGCGGGCAGGCCGAACAGGAAGCCCACGACGAACGCCACCAGCGCCGCCACCGGCAGGGTCGCGTAGTGGTTCCACCCGAAATGGTAGAGCAGGATCGCCGCCGTATAGGCGCCCACGGCGTAAAACGCGCTGTGGCCGATGGAGAACTGGCCGTTGTAGCCCGTCAGGATATTGAGGCCGAGCAGTGCGATCCCGTAGGCCATCGCCTGGGTGAACTGGAAGCTGGTGAAGTCCGACACGAGATGCGGCACGATGGCCGCGAAGACGATGGCGACGCCGAAGCCGACAAGCAGCCCTGGCCTGAGGGGATTCGGGCGGTCCACGGCGGTCAGACCCTTCGTACCACGACGCGGCCGAACAGCCCGGCCGGCTTGAAGACCAGCACGCCCACGATGAGGATCAGCGCGAAGGTGAGTTTCAGCTCGGAACCGCCCGGCACATATTGCCCGACCCAGTTCTCAAGCACCCCAACGACGAGCCCGCCCAGCACGGCGCCGCCCGGGCTCGACACGCCGCCCAGCAGCGCGCCGGCGAAGCCGTAGAGCAGCACGCCGGCCATCATGTTCGGCTCAAGATAGACGATGGGCGCGACCAGGATGCCGCCGACAGCCCCGATGGAGGCCGCCAGTCCCCAGCCGAGCGCCAGCATCCAGCCGACCGAAACGCCGACCAGCCTTGCCGAATCCGGATTGGCGGCGGCGGCGCGCATGGCGAGGCCGACGCGCGTGAAGCGGAAGAACGCGAACACCAGCGCCAGCACGCCGAGCGTCAGCGCGATGACGCCCAGATGGTGCGGGCCGATCAGGGTGGACTTGAAGCCGAGGTCCTCCGGGAAGAGGCTCGGGAAGGGCTTGATGGTGAACTCCCAGATCCATCCCGCCACCGCGTTGAAGATCACCAGCAGGCCGATGAACACGATGATCTGGTTGAGCACGGGAGCGTTCTCGACGGGCTTCACGATCACCCGCTCGATGATGACGCCCGCCAGGAAGGAAATGCCGACCGCAAGCAGGAAGGCCAGCCAGACCGGCGCGCCCAGGCCGACCAGCGTCCAGGCGACATATGTGGAGAACATCGCCATCTCGCCCTGGGCGAAATTGAAGTGGTCCGTGGCCTGGTAGATCATCACCACGGCCAGCGCGACGCAGGAATAGATCGAGCCGATTGCGAGGCCGGCGAGCGTCAGTTGCAGGAAAAGGTCCATCTTCGGGCGCGCGCTTTCAGTAACCGAGATAGCTGCGGCGGATGTCTTCGTCGTCGCGCAGCAGGCTGGACTCGCCGCCCATCACCACCCGGCCCGTCTCCAGCAGATAGGCGTGGTCGGCGAGCTCTAGCGCGATGCTGGCGTTCTGTTCCACCAGCAGCATGGAGGTGCCCTCGCGTTCGCGAATGCGCGCCATGATCTCGTAGATCTCCTGCACGATGAGCGGCGCGAGGCCGAAGGACGGCTCGTCGAGCAGCATGAGCTTCGGGCGCAGCATCAGCGCCCGGCCGATGGCGAGCATCTGCTGCTCGCCGCCGGAGAGGGTGCCCGCCTGCTGGCGGCGGCGTTCGCCGAGTCTCGGGAAATAGCCGTAAACGCTTTCCATGTCGGCGGCGATGTCGGCCTTGTTCTTGCGCGTATAGGCGCCGAGCTGGAGGTTCTCCTCGACCGACTGGCGCACGAAGGTCCCCCGGCCTTCCGGTACATGCGCGATGCCAAGCCCGACCACTCGTTCGGTGGACATGCCGGTGAGTTCCTGGCCGTCGAAGGTGACCTCGCCCTCCGTGCGCACCATGCGGCAGATCGCGCGCAAGGTGGTCGTCTTCCCGGCCCCGTTGGCCCCCAGGACAGCCGTGATCGAACCCTCGTCGAGCTCGAAATCGACGCCGAACAGCGCTTGTGTCTGGCGGTAGTAGGCTTCCAGCCCCCGGACCTCCAGGAACGCCATCAGTGCGCCGTCCCGAGATAGGCTTCGATGACCTTCGGGTCCTGCTGAACCTGTTCCGGCGTGCCGTCGGCGATCTTTCTGCCAAAATCTATGGCGACGACCTTGTCCGACACCTGCATGACCAAACTCATATGGTGCTCGACCAGGAGGATGGTGATGCCGCGCTCGTCCCGCACCTGCCGTATTTGCTGCACCAGGTGGTCCAGCTCCTCGTGGTTGAGGCCGCCCGCCGGCTCGTCGAGCAACAGAAGTTCGGGCTCGCCGGCGAGCGCGCGCGCGAGTTCCACCCGCTTCTGGTAGCCGAACGGAAGCCCGCCCACCGGCGCGTGCGTGAACTCCGTGAGCTCCATGAACTCGATCGACTCCATGGCGCGCGCCATCAGCCGGGATTCCTCCCGGCGGACCCAGGGCAGCCGAAAGGCGTTGGAGACGAAATCGCTTCCCGTGCGGGAATGGCCGCCGATCATCACGTTGTCCAGCACCGAGAGCGTCGGGAAGAGCGCGAGGTTCTGGAAGGTGCGGCCGATGCCCAGCGAGGCGATCCGGTTCGGGGCCAGGCCCAGCAGCGACCGGCCCTTGAACAGGATCTCGCCCGCATTCGGCGTGTAGAGCCGGGAGAGGCAGTTGAAGAGCGTGGTCTTGCCGGCGCCGTTGGGGCCGATCAGGCCGACGATCAGGTCCTTCGGAATGTCGAAGGACACGCCGTCGAGCGCCACGATGCCGCCGAAATGCACCGCGACTTCGCGGACCTCAAGAACCGGCTGGTTCAATGCTGTCCCCCCACCCATGCAGTCCCTGGACCGCTTGCGGGGGCAGCCTTTAGCAGATGCGCCCGGCAGCGACAACGCCTGGCGGGAAGCCTTATTCTTCGGCGGCGTCAGCGGCCTCCGTTTCCTCCAGTTCCAGCAGCACTTCTTCGGTGTGCTGGCCGAGCGCCGGCGCGGTGGCCTGCGGCGACCCGGAAACCAGCGGCGGCGCCCCGGCAGGGTTGGGCACCGGCCAGAGCCCGTCCCCGCCGGGCTGCGCCAGCCAGGAAATCAGGCCGGTCGCTTCCGTCTGCGGATGCGCGGCGAACTGCGCATAGTCCTGGACCGCCTCGTTCTGGAGCCCGGCTTCGGTCAGGCAGGCCTGCCAGTGCGCCGTCGGCTGCGCCGCGATATGTTTGGCGACCGTTGCATTGAGCTCTTCGGCGCAGGCCGCGCGTTCCGCCGGGCCGGCGAAGCGCGGGTCGGCCGCGAGGTCGGGCCGGTCGATCAGGCCGCAAAGCGCCTGGAAGTCGCTGTCCTTCAGGACGACGAGATGCAGCCAGCCGTCGGCCGTCCGGAACACGCCGGAAGGCGAGGTCGGTATGCCCATCGGCGCGCCCTCCATCACGGTCGCGCACATCCGGACCGCCTGGAGGTTCGCCGCCGCCGCCATCAGGCTGGAGTCGATGAAGCGCGCCCGGCGGTCGTCCCGCTGCGCATAGACCGCCGCCGCCACCGCCTGGTGCGTGTAGAGCGCGGTGGACATGTCCACGATGATCGGGGTGGCGCGGTGCGGGATGCCGTCATGGCCCTTGTTCTCGTGCGTGAAACCGGTGAATGCCTGCAGCACCGGGTCCATAGCGGGCTTGGCACTGAGCGGGCCGGTCTGCCCGAAGCCCGAAACCGAGACATAGATTATGCCCGGCGCCAGCGTCTTCACGGTCTCGAAATCGAAGCCGAGCCGCGCGGCCACGCCCGGCCGGAAGCCCTCCATGAACACGTCTGCGGTCCGCACCAGCCGGCGGAGCTTCTCCTTGTCGCCCTCCTGCTTGAGGTCCAGCACGATGCCGCGCTTGCCGAGATTGCCGATGACGGAAAACGCCGTGTGGCTGCCGTAGCGGGGCCCGAGCACCCGCGCCCAGTCGCCCTCAGGCGGCTCGACCTTGATGACATCGGCGCCGTGCTGGGCCAGCAGCATCGCGCAATAGGGCCCGGCAATCCCCTGGCTCAGATCGACGACGCGCAGCCCCGCATAGGGCTTTTCATGGCTCATGGGCCGCGGGCCTCCTCCCCCTGCCGCTGCCCGCCAGTCTGGGCCGGCGCCGCTTCCCCCGTCAACGCCGCACGAAGCCGCCCGGCCCGCGAGGGCTTTGTCGTCGCCCCGGCCCTCTTCCCGCCATGCCTCCATATCGTCATACCCGGACTTGTTCCGGGTATCCAAGCGGCCGTCCGGCGGAAGCGATGGCGGGAGATACCCGGAACAAGTCCGGGTATGACGGAGGAGGCTGTCCTGAGCCTGCCGGAGGCGGCGTTCGGGCATGGCGGAGGGGGCCGGCCCGGAAGCGCCGCTGCGGGTTTCGGCCCCGACCCGCTTGACTCCGAGTTATTTGTTCTCTATATATCCCTTTATACCAAGAAAACATGCCGAGAGAGGCCATGACCTGACCGACCGGCGGCGGCTTGCGCCGCCCTTGCGAAGCACCGAATCCGAAGGCGTGAGGACCGCTGACCGGGGCCCCCGCCGACCCACAGGGGAGGTGCGGCCGGGCGGCGCGGTGTGGCGGTCGAGTTCGGACGAAACGGGCGGTTCGCGGCGGCGGAATCGCCAAAGGAGAAGACGCGGCGATGGACGGACCCGTGGACGGATTGCCGGCGCGGCGGCGGGGCCGGGCGGTGGGCGAGGACCTGCGGGCCGCGGCGGTGGCGGCCGTGCTGCGCGAAGGCATGAGCATAAGCGCGGCGGCGCGGCGGTTCGGCCTGCCGGGAAGCACCGTTAGCGTCTGGGTGCAGCGGTTTCGCGAGCGCGGCCATGTGCGGGACGACAGGAAGGGCGGCCGCCGCTCGACGATCGAGCCGGAGCGGGAGCGCATCCTCGGTATCCTGGCGAGGCGGCCGGGGCTTTCCATGTACGGGTTGCGCGATGCGCTCGCCGCCGAGGGGCTGGAATTCCACGCGGCCACGGTGCAGCGCTTCCTGAAACGCCACGGCCTGACCCGCGAAACCCGCCTCGCGCAGCGCCGCCAGCCGCGCAGGCGGTGGACCGGCCGGTAGCGGCGCGCGGCCGCAAATCCCCACGCCCCGCTTGCGGGAGAAAGGCCGGGTGAGGAGGCGTCAGCAGTCCGTGCGCTTCCCTTCGACAGCCCCTCACCCCGGCCCCCGGATCCCCGCCGGTGCGCGGGGGCGGACGCGGGCCGAGGCAGGCTCTCCCCTCACAAGCGAAGGAGGGAGAAGCGGGGCGGCTCCCTCGTCCAAGGCAGCGGCCGCCCGGCGCGCATTGACCGCGCCCGGCTGCCGGCCTATGTGGAAACGCGGCGGCGCGGTGGGAGAGTGGCTATCCATCGGACTGCAAATCCGCTTACACCGGTTCGAATCCGGTCCGCGCCTCCAATAAAATCAATGAGTTAAATTATTGTGCACCAGGCCGGATTTTCTATATTGGCACCATCTGGGCAATGAGTCGGCTTTGCCGCCTTATCGGCAAATCGGCCGAGACCGCATCCGACCAGTTGCTCTCCGGCCCGGTAAGTTCATTTTCGAACATGCTGCCTATCAGGCGCGCGACCACTACACCTACGGCATAGTGGATGTATGAATTTTCGTGCGGAAGTGGCTTGACGCACCATACGGCGCGATTTACATTGGCGGTAGTGACAGACTGGAAGTGCGATGGATAGGTACGAGGAAACCCTACGCGCTGAGATCAGTGCGTGTGATGAGAAGGCTGCGGCACTCAGGGACGAAGCCACTGCTGTGGATATTCGTCGTAAGGCACTGTCGCACGCGCTATCGCTGTATGCTAAGGCTCGCGCCGGCACCATTGCTGGAGCAGCTGGAGCCAGACGCGTCGGCACCTACACCGCTCGCGTGTTGGACATCGTTCGGGAGGCGGGTTCGCGCGGCCTTACGACACGGGAAATCTACCAGCGGCTTGAAGAATCTGGTGAAGACGTGAGGCACGCCAATATTCGCTCGATCCTCTATGAGAGGAAGAAGGCCGGCGAACTTGAGCGTCAGGACAATGGACGGCATCGGTATGTTTCCCTTGCCCATACTGATGACAAGAATCAAGGAATTGGAGCGTCGGCCGTTATGACCGCCGTCGCTTCTGACGAGAATGAGGCGTCCACATCCGCCTCAGAAATGAG
>JAPOZD010000013.1 GCA_026706245.1 Alphaproteobacteria bacterium | reverse complement strand
GACGCTGGAGGAATACGGCGCGATGGAATACTCCATCGTCGTCGCCGCCACCGCCTCCGACCCCGCGCCGCTCCAGTTCCTGGCACCCTATTCAGGCTGCGCCATGGGCGAGTATTTCCGTGACAACGGCATGCATGCGGTGATCGTCTATGACGACCTCTCCAAGCAGGCGACCGCCTACCGCCAGATGTCGCTGCTGCTGCGCCGCCCGCCGGGCCGCGAGGCCTTCCCGGGCGACGTCTTCTACCTCCATTCGCGCCTGCTGGAGCGGGCCGCCAAGATGGCGGACGGCCACGGCGCCGGCTCGCTGACCGCGCTGCCGGTGATCGAGACGCAGGGCAATGACGTGTCCGCCTTCATCCCGACCAATGTGATCTCGATCACGGACGGGCAGATCTTCCTGGAGACCGACCTGTTCTACAAGGGCGTCCGCCCGGCCATCAATGTCGGCCTCTCGGTCAGCCGCGTCGGCTCCGCCGCCCAGACGAAGGCGATGAAGAAGGTGGCAGGGCGCATCAAGCTCGAGCTCGCGCAATACCGCGAGATGGAGGCCTTCTCGCAGTTCGCCTCCGACCTCGACGCCTCGACGCAGCAGCTTCTGGCCCGCGGCGCGCGCCTGACGGAAGTGCTGAAGCAGGGCCAGTATGCGCCGCGCAGCGTGGCCGAGCAGGTGGTGGCGATCTTCGCCGGCGTGCGCGGCTATCTGGACGGCGTCGGCGTGCGCGACGTGACCCGCTTCGAGGAAGGGCTGCTCGGCGAGATCAAGGCCCGCCACGGCGAACTGATGGTGCGCATCGACGAGTCCGGGGACCTCGACGACGACACCGAGAAGGAAGTGGACGCCGTCGTCTCCGCCTTCGCCAAGACCTTCGCCTGAGCGCCTGCCGCCATGCCGAGCCTCAAGGACCTGCGCAACCGCATCTCCAGCGTCCGCGCGACGCAGAAGATCACCTCGGCCATGAAGATGGTCGCGGCGGCCAAGCTGCGCCGCGCGCAGGAGGCCGCCGAGGCCGCGCGGCCCTATGCCGAGCGCATGGAGCGGATGCTGGGCTCGCTCGGCGGCTCGCTTGCAGGCAGCGCCGGGGCGCCGAAGCTGCTGGCCGGCAGCGGAGAGGACCGGGTGCATCTGGTGGTCGTGGCCACGGCCGACCGGGGTCTTTGCGGCGGTTTCAACGGCGGCATCGTAAGGCGTTCGCGGGAACTCATCGACGAGCTGGAAGCCGCCGGCAAGACGGTGCGCATCCTCTGCGTCGGCCGCAAGGGGCGGGACCAGCTTCGCCGCCTGCACGGGACCAAGATCGTCGATGTCATCGAGGGTGTCGGGCGCCGCTCGGTCGAGTTCGCTGAGGCGGACGAGATCGCCGAGCGCGTGCGCACCATGTTCGACGAAGGCGGGTTCGATGTCTGCGCCATCGTCTATGCCCGCTTCAAGTCCGCGATCAGCAATGAGGTGACGGTCCAGCAGCTGGTGCCGGCGCCGCTGCCGGAAGCCGAAGAGGACACCGAAGCCGGCGGACCCTCCGCCGTCTATATCTACGAGCCGGATGAAGAGGCGATCCTGGAGGACCTGCTGCCGCGCAATGTCTCGGTGCAGGTCTATCGCGCGCTGCTGGAGAACGCCGCCTCCGAGCACGGGGCGCGCATGGCGGCGATGGACAACGCCACCCGCAATGCGGGCGACATGATCGCCAGGCTCACCCTGCAATACAACCGCACCCGCCAGGCGATGATCACGAAGGAACTGATCGAGATCATCTCCGGCGCCGAAGCAGTCTAGGAGCACAACAGATGGCCAGGAATGCGGTCGGCCGCATCTCTCAGGTTCTGGGCGCCGTCGTGGACGTCCGTTTCGAAGGCGACATCCCGCCGATCCTGAACGCGCTCCATGTCGATCGCGGCGACAGGACGCTGGTGCTCGAGGTGGCGCAGCATCTCGGCGAGAACATCGTGCGCACCGTCGCCATGGACACGACCGAGGGGCTGGTGCGCGGCGAGGACGCCGTGGACACCGGCAGCGCCATCGCAGTCCCGGTGGGTCCCGAGACGCTCGGGCGGATCATGAACGTGATCGGCGAGCCGATCGACGAGCGCGGCCCGGTGACGACCGCGAAGACCTATCCGATCCACCGTCCGGCGCCGCCCTTCGTGGATCAGTCCACCGAGGCGGAGCAGCTGGTGACCGGCATCAAGGTCGTGGACCTGCTCACCCCCTACGCCAAGGGCGGCAAGATCGGCCTGTTCGGCGGCGCGGGCGTCGGCAAAACCGTGCTCATCATGGAACTCATCAACAATATCGCTAAGGGACACGGCGGCTATTCGGTGTTCGCGGGCGTGGGCGAGCGCACCCGCGAGGGCAACGACCTCTACCACGAGATGATCGAGTCCGGCGTGATCGACCTGGAGGGCGGCGAGTCCAAGGCCGCGCTGGTTTACGGGCAGATGAACGAGCCGCCGGGCGCACGGGCCCGCGTCGGGCTGACGGGCCTGACGCAAGCGGAGTATTTCCGCGACGAAGAGGGGCAGGACGTGCTGCTCTTCATCGACAACATCTTCCGTTTCACCCAAGCGGGCTCCGAGGTCTCGGCACTGCTGGGCCGCATTCCCTCGGCGGTCGGCTACCAGCCGACGCTCGGCACCGACATGGGCGCGCTCCAGGAGCGCATCACCTCGACCACCAAGGGCTCGATCACCTCGGTGCAGGCGATCTACGTGCCGGCGGACGACCTGACCGACCCCGCGCCGGCAACCGCCTTCTCGCATCTGGACGCCACCACGGTGCTCTCGCGCCAGATCGCGGAGCTCGGCATCTATCCCGCCGTGGACCCGCTCGACAGCACCTCGCGCATCCTCGACCCGCGCGTGGTGGGCGAGGAGCATTACGGCATCGCGCGGCGCGTCCAGGAGGTGCTGCAGCAATACAAGGGCCTCCAGGACATCATCGCCATTCTCGGCATGGACGAGCTTTCCGAAGAGGACAAGCTGGTCGTCGCGCGGGCGCGCAAGATCCAGCGCTTCCTCTCGCAGCCCTTCCATGTGGCCGAGGTGTTCACCGGCTCGCCCGGCGTCTATGTCGAGATCGAGGACACCATCAAGGGCTTCAACGGCATCGTCTCCGGCGAATACGATGACCTGCCGGAGGCCGCCTTCTACATGGTCGGCACCATCGAGGAAGCCATCGAGAAGGCGCGCGGCATGGCGGCCGAGGCGGCCTAGCGATGGCGGAGGGCAAGGTCTCCTTCGAACTGGTCACGCCCGAGCGCCTTCTGCTCTCGCAGGAGGCCGACATGGTGGTGGTTCCCGGCGGGGCCGGCGATTTCGGCGTGCTGCCCCGCCATGCGCCGCTGATCTCCACCGTGCGCCCCGGCACGATCCGCCTGCATGACGGCGGGGGAGACCCGGCGGAGATCTTCGTGGCCGGCGGTTTTGCGGAAGTCACGCCGGAGCGCTGCACTGTGCTGGCGGAAGAGGCCGTGCCGCTCGCCGAACTCGACCGCGCGGAGGTCGAGCGCGAACTTCGCGAAGCCCGCGAGGACGCGGCCGACACGGATGACGAGCGCCGCCGCGCCGCCGCCGAGCGCCGCGCCGCCGTCGCCGAAGCGAAGCTCGCCGAACTGGGCTGAGCGCGGCCCGGCGCGGCGGTTGATGCCCGGCGCCTTCGTTCTTCCCGACATTCTGCCGCCCGGACTGGACCTCGTGGTTTGCGGCGCGGCCGCAGGGCGTCGCTCGGCGGAAGTCGGCGCCTACTATGCCGGCTCCGGCAACAGGTTCTGGCGCATTCTGCACGAGACGGGACTGACGCCCCGTTTGCTGGAGCCCGAAGAATTCCGCCTGCTTCCCGAATTCGGCATCGGGCTCACCGACCTTGCCAAGACGGCCAGCGGGCCCGATTCCGAAATACCGCGCAGCGCATGGGACGCGGGCGGGCTCCGCCGCAGGATCGAGGCGGCACGGCCCCGCATGCTCGCCTTCAACGGCAAGAATGCGGCGCAGAGGCTCATCGGCGCGAACCGGGTCGGCTACGGCCTCCGGGAGGAGCAAATCGGCGATACCGCGATGTTCGTGCTGCCCTCGACCTCCGGCGCCGCGAGCGGCTACTGGGACCCGGAGCCCTGGCAGGAACTGGCTCGTCTGGTGGCGGCTCTCCGGTGTTGAAAAGCCGCCCTTCGCTGCCGGCCTCTATGTCATTCTGTTCTTGGCGAAAGCTTATGCTGCAGCGATTCGCTCGACCGTGATCGTGCGTTCCAGATGGCGCGACTGCGCGAGGTCGAAAGCCAACTGCATGCCGAGCCATGTCTCCGGGGTGGAGCCGAACGCCTTGGAGAGACGATAGGCCATCTCGATCGAGACCGATGCCTTTTCGTTGACAAGGTTGGACAGCGTCTGGCGGCCCACGCCGAGCCGCTTCGCGCCTTCGGTAACGGAAAGGCCCAGCGGCTTCAGACAGTCCTCGCGCACGATGGCGCCGGGATGCACGGGATCGTTCATTGCCATGCCAAGACCTCCTAGTGGTAGTCCAGATAGTCGACGTCCACTGCGTGTCCATCCTCGAACCGGAATGTCACTCGCCAGTTGGCGGAGACGGATACTGCATAGTGTCCCTGCATACGGCCCCTGAGAGCGTGCAATCGAAATCCGGGAATATCCATTCCTTCAGGACCGGTGCTTCGATCCAAGGCGGTCAGGATACGGGACAGCTTTCCGACATGAACCTGCGTCACCCTTGATGAATGTCCTCGCTCATAAAGCTCTCGCAAGCCGCGATGCCGGAACCTCTCGATCACTTGCGAACTGTACAGTGTAGATCGACAATAGTCAAAATTATCGACGCCCGACCGGTCTTCTTGCCACCGAAGCGGTGCTGGCTTCGCAGCCGCACTACGGCCCCGGCCTCCGTCCTATGCCGCCTGCCGGTTCGCCTCCGCGTCATGGATGCCGACGGTCGGTCCGCCCTTGACGGTGATGCGCTGCATGACCCGGCGCTGGCCGAAATAGTCGTTGACGGCCATGTGCATCAGGCGGCGGTTGTCCCAGATGGCGAGCGTGCCCTTCTCCCAGCTCAGCCGGCAGGTGAACTCCGGCCGTGTCGCGTGGCCCATCAGCCAGTCGAGCAGCGGCAGGCTCTCCTCCTCGGTCATACCCTCGAAGCGCCTTGTGCTGCGGGAGTCGCTCAGGTAGAGCGCCGGGCGCCCGGTCTCCGGGTGGACGCGCACCAGCGGGTGGTAAGCCGGCTCCGCGGGCTTGTCCTTTTCGGTCACGCGCATCTGCATCTTTGCCGAGCGCGGCGCGTGCTTGTTGTAGAGATTGTGCGTGCGCAGCTTCGCCGCCATCGCCTTCATGCCGTCCGAGAGCGCGTCATAGGAGGCGTAGAGATTGGCGAACAGCGTGTCGCCGCCGGCCGCCGGCACCTCCCTGGCGTAGAGCAGGGTCGCCATGGCGGGCGTCGGGGTGAAGCTCTGGTCGGTGTGCCAGTGGTCGGCGAAGCCGGTCGGGTCGTCCGCCTCGCGCACGATCTCGATGATCTCCGGGCGGTCGTCGAGGCCCTTCAGATGGGGATGCAGGTGGATGTCGCCCCAGCGCTTCGCAAAGGCGAGATAGGCGTCCGGGTCGAGCTCCTGGTCCCGGAAGCAGATCACCCCGTGGTCGAGCAGCGCGGCATGCACCTCGGCGAAGCCGGCATCGTCGAGGCTGCCGAGATCGACGCCCCGGACCTCGGCGCCCAAAGACCCGGAAAGAGGAACGGCTTCGAACGGCATGGCGCTTGCCTCCCCTGTGGCTCGCAACGTCGGCAGTCTAGCCGGGGCAAGCGACGGCGGATAGAGCATCGGCGGGCTTGCGCCGAGGCTTCCGTTCGGCCAAGTAGAACCGGCCGGAACAGGAGGGGGCGGGTTAATGCGCATTGTCAATTTGAGCGAAGCCAGGACCCATCTCTCGCGCCTCGTCCGGGCGGCCGCCGAGGGCGAGTCCTTCGTCATTGCCTGCGCCGGCAAGCCGCTGGTCAAGGTCGTCGCGCTGGACGCGCCGGAGCCGCGTTCCCGGATCGGTTTCATGGCGGGCGAAATATCCGTTCCCGACGACTTCAGCGGCATGGGCGCCGATGAAATCCGAACCGCGTTTTCGGGCAACGGTTAACGCCGCCGGAAGGAGCCCGGGATGAGCATCCGCCCGCCTGAAGATGCAGACCGCGCCGCGCTCGCCGGGCGGGTCTGGCGAGACGATGTGGAGGGGCCGTCCGTCGTTGTGTTGCGCGAAGGCCGGCTGGTCGATGTGACGGGCGCCTTCCCGACCATCACGGACCTGCTGGCGGCCGACGACCCGGCGGCGGCGCTCCGCGCGGCGCCGGGCGAGGACCTGGGGCCGCTCGAGGCGCGCGACGCGCTGCTGGCGCCGGTCGATCTGCAGGCGGTCAAGGCCTGCGGCGTCACTTTCGCCGCGAGCATGCTGGAGCGGGTGATCGAAGAGCAGGCGCGCGGCGACCCCGCGGCCGCCGAGGGCGTCAGGAATGTGCTCGCGAAGGAGATCGGCGCGGACCTGGCGGCGATCCGGCCAGGCTCGGCGGAGGCCGCGCGGCTCAAGCAGGCGCTGGTGGAGCGCGGGCTGTGGTCGGCCTATCTGGAGGTCGGCATCGGGCCGGACGCCGAGGTGTTCACCAAGGCGCAGCCCATGTCGGCGGTCGGGCCGGGCATGGAGATCGGCATCCGCTCCGACTCGGTCTGGAACAATCCCGAGCCGGAGCTCGTGCTGGTCATCGCGCCCTCGGGCCGGATCGTGGGCGCGACGCTTGGCAACGACGTGAACCTGCGCGACATCGAGGGCCGCAGCGCGCTCCTGCTGGGAAAGGCGAAGGACAACAACGCGTCGGCCGCGCTCGGCCCCTTCATCCGCCTCGTCGATGATGATTTCGGCCTGGACGACATGCGCACCGCCAAGATTGCGCTGCATGTAGCGGGCGGGGACGGGTTCATGCTGGAGGGCAGCAGCTCGATGGCGGAGATCAGCCGCGACATCGAGGACCTCGCGGCGCAGACCATCGGCGCCGCGCACGACTACCCGGACGGGCTCGCGCTCTTCACCGGCACGCTGTTCGCACCCGTTCAGGACCGCGATGCGCCGGGCCAGGGCTTCACCCACAAGGAGGGTGATCTCGTCTCGATCTCGAGCCCCCGCCTCGGCACGCTCGCCAACCGCGTCACCACCTGCGAAAACGCCCCCCGCTGGACCTTCGGCGCCCGCGCCCTCATGGCGAACCTTGCCGCGCGGGGGCTGTTGGGGTGAGGGGGCGGCCGAGATCGAAAACTGTTCTGTTCGAAAATTATTTGTTATAATTCCTAAATTGGCTTGACTTGAAGACGCCTGAGACTATATAGAGCCGTACGGGGCGGCATCCGGAACTGCCTCGTCCTTCGCGTCGGCGTCGGCGCGAAAAAATCCCTGAGAAGCTGACGGGAGACGTGCGCCCGTCGCCTCGTGCGCGCAATCAGGCGCGCGAACCGCGCCGGCGCCGACACGCGCCCGCCCGCGCAGGGACGCAGGCGCGATACGCGCGAAACAGGGTCCCGCCATACGGTCCGGCCGGCGGCGGGGCGGACGGAACGAAACGGGAGCGGGAAGGAGAGGTCGATGCCCGAGGCGCAGGGACGGAAGACGCCGGCGGAATACCGCAGGCTCGAAACCAGGGCCTCATGCCCGAAAGGACCATCGCATATGCGTCATGCGCATTCGGATCATGACATTTCATGACGCATCGCAGGGGAGGCTTGCGACGCCGCATGACAAAACATGACACATCATGACGTGCTGGCGATCCCCTTCCCCGCCGCGCCGGCTACCCTCCGTCCGCTCTCCCCGTCAGCGTGGCGTGCCGGGGCAGATCGTCGGCGATCTCCAGCCAGCGGATGCGCTCCTCGCAGAAGACGTGGAAGGTGGGCTTCAGGGGCTCGGGGTCGTCGAAGGTGCTGATGTAGAAGTGGGTCTCGCCGGGGAAGCGGTCCGACTCGTAGGTGAGCGGGGTGCCGCAGGCCGCGCAGAAGCCGCGCTCGACGCCGGGCGAAGAGGCGAACACGGCCCGCTCGCCCTTCGTGAAGGTCACCGACTCCGTGGCCGCGCCGACGAACATGGTGACCGGCGCGCCGGTGCTGCGCCGGCAGGTCGTGCAGTGGCAATAGCCGGTCCAGAGCGGCGCCGCACCGATCCTGTAGCGCAGGGCGCCGCAGAGGCAGCCGCCTTCGAGGGGCAGGTCGGGCATCGCCGCTCAGGCCGCTTCCGCGTGGACCGCCGGGCGGCCGCGCACGCTGATGCGCCAGAGGAGGCGCGAATCCGCCTTGCCTGTCGCGACGCCGATGGGGGTTGCGGCATGCATGGTCTGCAGCGTGTCCCACACCACGAGGTCGCCCGCAGTGTATTTGTGGCGGTAGATAT
Organism: Alphaproteobacteria bacterium; assembly: GCA_026706245.1. GTDB lineage: Bacteria > Pseudomonadota > Alphaproteobacteria > Bin95 > Bin95 > Bin95. The sequence goes on along the minus strand of JAPOZD010000013.1, from coordinate 636 downwards.
GCCGCTCTTCCAGCGCGTGGTCCTTGAGCTCGTCCAGCAGGGCCTCGGCCTCGCCGTCGGCCATGCCCTCGATGGCGTAGGCGCCGTGGCCGAGCGCGTAGAGCGCCTTGCGGCCCGTGACCGGGTGGGGCATGACCAGCGGGTGCCAGACCGGCGGCACGCGGCTGTCCTGCTCGTCATTGACGATCGGGTTCGCCGGCGGCTCGTCCCTGCGCCGCTTGCCGCGCCCGTATTTGTGCGCGACCCGGATGCCGTCGATGCGCCGCTTCATGGCCTCGTCCAGATTGTCGTAAGCCGTGGCCATGTCGCAGAACTGCGTCTCGCCGCCTTCCTCCGGCGCGGTGATCGAGTAGAGCATGGTCGCGCTCGCCGGGACCTTCTCGTAGGACTGGTCGGTGTGCCTAACCCGGCAAGATTTTTGACCATAGATGGCACTGGGGATTGAAGCGCTGCCTTCCTCTCAAGTGACTGCACTATAGGGACTTTCCGGAGTGGATGCAAGCCCCTTTCGCATGACTTCATTCGCAGGGATTCAGCATTCCACTTGCAAATTGGGGATTTTTGGGGTGTGCGTAGGGCAAATCGTGGATTCCATGGCCGGATACACGGCGCTTTCCGTGGGTGCGTGTGTACATG
>JAPOZD010000362.1 GCA_026706245.1 Alphaproteobacteria bacterium | reverse complement strand
GCGGCTGCCTTGTCCTGGTCGGGGGCCCGAGCGGCGCCGGGAAGGACACGCTGATCCGGCGGGCCGAAGCCGAACTGGGTTCGGAGGCCCGCTATCGCTTCCCCCGGCGCTACATCACCCGGCCCGCCGGGGACCCGCATGAAGACCATGTTGCGCTGACGGAGGACGAATTCCGAACCCGCGAGCGGGGCGGCGAATTCAGCCTGGTCTGGCGCGCGCACGGCCTCGGCTACGCGCTGCCCCGAACGGTGGACGGCCTTGTCGCCGACGGGCGCATCGTCGTGGCCAACACTTCGCGAACCGTCGTCGCGGAGGCCCGGAGCCGGTTCGCCCGCATCGGCGTCATTCAGGTGACGGCAAGCAGGGAGACGCTCGCGCTTCGCCTCGCCGGGAGGGACCGCGAATCTCCGGCCGACCGCGCGCGCCGCCTCGCCCGGCCCGCGCCGGCTCTTCCCGACGGCCCCGATATCCGCACCCTCGTCAATGACGGCCCGCTGGAAGCCGCGGCCGCGGCGTTTGTCGGCCTGCTCCGTTCCTTTGCGGGCTGACGCCGTCTCCTATTCGGCAGCCTCGGCCGAAACCGGCGCGTCCACGATCCGGGTCTCGAAATTCGCCGGCGCGACGATTTCCAGGACCTCGAAATCCTTGGAGCAGGCGATCTCGCGATGCGCGATGCCGGGGCGCTGGTTGATGCAGTCGCCCTTCTCGATGCGGCGCACGCCCTCGCCCTCATATTCGAACTCGGCCCAGCCGTTCAGCACCATGACGAACTGGAAGGTGCAGTCATGGACATGCCAGTGCTGCACCTCGTCCTTCATTTCCTTGCCGTTCGCCTTGACGATATGGGCGATATAGTCGCCCTTCGTCGCCGCCTTGATGCCGAGGTCCCGGTATTCGAAGATCTCGCGCAGGCCTTCCGTCCAGACAGCCTCCGAGGCCCTGTTGTGGGCAAAGTCCCAATTGTCCGTCATGGGGTCCTCCGTTCTATGCTGTCGTCAATCCTACAGCCGAGGCCGCAAAGCGCAAAATCGGGCCGCCCTTCGTGGTATTGATGCACCTTCGGAGACCGCGGCCGAAGCCCAGGGGAGACCGCCGATGACCGAAGCCCGGACAGACCTCTCTCAATGGCGCGAGCCGGAGGCGCTGATCGAGACCGGCGAGCTCGAGAAAAGCCTGGGCGCGCCGGAACTGCGCATCGTGGACTGCACCACCTGGCTGAGGCCCGCGGAGCCCGGCGACGACGCCCCTTACCGCGTGGTGCCCGGCCGGGCCGAGTATGACGAAGCGCATATCCCGGGCGCTGTCTTCCTGGACCTCCAGGGAACGGCTTCGGACCCCGGCACGCGCCTCAAATTCATGGCGCCGTCGCCCGAACGCTTCGCGGAGGCCATGGGCAGGCTCGGCATCGGCGACACCTCCCGCGTCGTGCTCTACTCGGCCGGCAGCATCATGTGGGCGACCCGGGTCTGGTGGATGCTGCGCGCCTTCGGGTTCCAGCGCGCGGCCGTGCTCGACGGCGGCTGGGAGAAATGGAAGGCGGACGGCCGCCCGGTATCCGCCGAGCCGGCGCAATACCCCCCGGCGCGCTTCACCGCATCCTTCGCGCCGGACCGGTTCGTGGACCGGGACTATGTGCTTTCCCGGCTCGAAGACGACGGCACCGTTATGGTGAATGCACTGGCGCCCGCCTTCCATCTGGGAGAGGGGCCGAGCCGCTACGGCAGGCCCGGGCGCATTCCCGGCAGCGTCAACGTGCCCGCGGCCAGCCTGCTCGACCCGTCCAACGGGGCTTTCGTGGGGCTGGACGAGGCGCGGCGGCTGCACGAGGAAGCCGGCATCGACCGGGACCGCCATGTCGTCGCCTATTGCGGCGGCGGCATCTCCGCCACCGTCGGCCTGTTCCTCCTCCACCAGCTCGGCTATGACGACCTGACCCTCTATGACGGCTCGATGGGAGACTGGGCCCCGGACCCCGGCCTGCCGATAGAAACGGGGCCGCAACCGCCTCCGCACCGTGGGAGCCAGCCATGACATTCCGGTTCCGCAAGCTTCACCCGCATTTCGCCGCCGAGGCGGGCCCCGTCGATCTCCGCAGCGTGCATGACGAGGAGACCCTCGAGAGCATCCGCGCGGCCATGGACGAACATGCCGTGCTCGTCTTCCGCGATCAGGCGTTCTCGGGCGGGGAGCAGCTCGATTTCGCCGCCCGGCTCGACGGCGAGCTCCACCGCAAGACCGGCTTCAGCGTCCTGCAGAAGAACCGCTTCGGCGACGAGGCACTCTCCGATGTCTCGAATGTCGAGGCGGACGGGCAGGTGGTGGAAGCGGACAGCCGCAGGCGCCTCTACAGCCTCGGCAACCGGCTCTGGCACACCGATGCCTCGTTCCAGGACCCGCGCGGTCGCTATTCCATGCTCGCCGCCCTCGTGGTGCCGCCGGTGCCGGCCGACACCGAGTTCGCGGACATGCGCACCGCATACGACACGCTGCCCGAGGAGACGAAGGCGGGGCTGGAAGGCCTCCGCGTGCATCATTCCATCGCCCACTCTCGCATGACGCTCGGCTTCGAGTTCTCCGACGAGGAGCGCGACAGGCTCAAGGGCGCGGTCCATCCGCTCGTGCTGACCAACCCGCGCACCGGGCGTCGCGCGCTCTATCTCGCCTCGCACGCCTCGCGGATACTCGACCGGCCGGTGCCGGAAGGCCGGATTCTCCTCCGCGACCTGACGGAGCACGCGACCCGGCCGGAGCTCGTCTATCGGCATTCCTGGCGGGACGGCGATTTCGTGATCTGGGACAACCGCGCCACCATGCACCGCGCCTGCCCCTATGAGGACACGGTTTACCGCCGGGAGATGCGCCGCGTCACCACGCTGGACACCGGCGACCCGGCCCGCGTCGCGCAGCCGGCATAGAGCGGACTCCGTTTGAGTTAGACGGCGTTTGGGGCCAAGTCCAAAATCGTCACCCCGGCCCCCGAGCCGGGGTCCAGCCTCGGTTCTCACGGCGGCCTTGGCGGTCGAGCCTGCTCTCCACTGGTTGCAGCAGCATCTTGAGCCATGGATGGACCCCGGCTCGGGGGCCGGGGTGACGGTTGGAGGCCGGGGCGACAATGTTTACAACCCCTTCCTCGCGGTCCGGCACGGCGGGATATCGCAGTAATGAAGCCCCTCGAAGACATTCGCGTGCTTTCGGTTACCGTTTTCCTTGCCGGGCCCTTCCTCTCCATGACGCTTGCCCGCTTCGGCGCGGAGGTCGTCAAGGTCGAGATGCCCGGCGCGGGCGACCCGATCCGCAGCGCCGGCCCGTTTCACGGACCGAAAGGAGTACACGCCGAGCGCCAGACGGAGGACGACCTCTCGGTCCGGGTCCTGAAACGCTCGGAAGGCGTGAAGAGCGTCACGCTCAACCTGAAGGACCCGGAAGGGCGCCGGATGTTTCTCGACATGGCGAAGCAGTCCGACGTGGTGATCGAGAACCTTTCGCCCGGCTCCATGAAGCGGATGGGCCTCGGCTATGAGGACGTCGCTGCCGTCAATCCGGGCATCGTCTATTGCTCCATCTCCGGCTACGGCCAGACCGGCCCCTACAAGGACCTGCCCGCGCACGACCACCAGATCCAGGCCATGTCCGGCATCATGGACATGAACGGCGCAGCCGACGGCCCGCCGACGCGGATCGGCGTCTTCGTCGGCGACCTCGTGACGCCGCTCTATGCCGCCTATTCGATCCTGGGCGCGCTCCGCCACAGGGAGAAGACCGGCGAGGGCCAATACCTCGACGCCTCTATGATCGACACGCTCGCCACCCTCATGTTCATGGAGCCGATGGAATACGTGCTGAAGGACGGGCAGCCGGTCCGCGCCGGCAATGACAGCCGCAACGACGTGACCGGCCTCTATCGCCTCGTGGACGGCGACGTGATTATCACGGTGGGCCTGTCGCTGCGCCTCAAGGCCCTGCTCGGCGCGCTCGGCGCGTCGGAGCTTTTGGACGGCGGGCGTTTCGCCACCCCGGAGGCGCGGGAAGCGAATATCGCCGCGCTCAGGGCCGAAATTCAGGCCCGCCTCGGCAAATATAGCTGCGAGGAAGGCATTGCCCTGCTTCAGGGGGCAGGCATCCCGGTCGCGCGGGTGCGCACGATCTCGGAAGCGGCACGCTCAAGCCGATGTACCGGCAGGGTTCCGACGAACCGGTGGAGGGCGGCGTCGTCTCGGGGTTCCCGGTCAAATTCTCCGGCGGCGATCTGCCGAAGCTCGACGGTGGCCCGCAGCTCGGCCACCACAACCGCGAGGTCTTCGGGCGGCTCCTCGGCCTCGACGCAGACGCCGTGGCCGAGCTTGAGAAGCGCGGGGTGGTATAGGGTCGAACCGCCCCGCGGCGGGAGCAGGGACATCGAAGATTATCTCTGTTCGATCGAAAATATTTAAATAAATTCTCCATAGATACTTGACCTGAGGAAAAATGTGTTACAATAGCAACAGAGGGGCGGCTTCCGGGGCCGCCTTTCGCTTTTCTGCGCAGGACAGCGGCTGGGGCCAAAAACCCCGGCGGGAACGAACGGGGAAAGTGCGTCCGCCGCCTCGCGCGCGCAATCAGGCGCACGAACCGCGCCGGCGCCGACACGCGCCGGGGCGCGCACGCGATACGCGCGAAACAGGGTCCCGCCGCGCCGGGCTGCCGGGGGCGGCGCCAACGCCGCCATCTGCAATGTTCGCCGCGTCCGGCGCGGCGGCGGAAGGGACGGACCGGATCGAAACGAAACGCCGAGGGAGGCGCGATATGCAGCAACGGAACCGCAAAGCATCGCCGGCGGCATGGCGAACATGACAAAACATGACACTTCCGGCGGCTCGGCCGGCCGCACAATGAGGCAACCGGACCGAACGGCGCGTCAGGGGGCAGCCCGGAGAAGTCCGGGACCGTCCGCCGACCAGAGGCCCGCATCCTCGCCCAGCGCCCGGCGAAGCGCCCAGGCAAGGCAGTAATTGGACGACAGCACGGGCCTGCCGATCCGGTCCGCCGCAGGCGCCAGCGCCGCCAGGGTCGGCATGCCGGTGCCGCTCATCAGCAGCGCCTCGGCCTCGTCGGAGACGCCGCCATCCAGCGCGGCGAGCGCGTCGGCGCTCCGCAGCCCGTAAATCCGGCGCGTGTCCTGCGAGCCGAGGTCGATGGTCATGATCTGGACGACGGACAGCCCCGCCGCCCGCCAGAAGGCGACCCCCGCCTCGACGATATCGGCCGGATAGGGCGCCAGCAGCGCGACGCGCTCGACGGCCAGCGCCGCCATCGCATCCAGGATGGCCTGCGCGGCCGTGACGAAGGGGCAACCGAGCCGCGCCTCCGCTTCAGCCACGATCTCCGCCTCCCGCTCCGCGCCGACCAGATAGGAGGACCCGGTGCAGGCAAACCCGTAAACATCGGGGCGCAGCACATCGTAGCTGTCCAGGGTGCGGTCGAGCCCGTCGAAATAGTCGATCAAGCGCTCCACGGAGGTCGGAGCCCGGCTCACCAGGCGGCTCGTCAGAAGTTCGGCATCCGGCGGCAGGAGCCGGCGCATTTCCGCCTCGACCGTCGGGTTCGCCTGCGGCACGCCGACCCCGACCCAGCCGCCGGGCCCGTATTCGCGCTCCATCCGGCCCATGCCCTTGCCCCGAATCTGCTGCGGACCGCCGGTTCAGATGTCCAGCGAGGTCTCCCGCTCCCAGTCGCTCAGATGGCGCGAATAGGCGTCCCATTCCTGCATCTTCAGCTTCACATAGGCGGCCGAGAACTCCGCCCCGAGCGCGTCCTTCAGCACCGTATTCCGGTCGAAGGCGCGGACCGCGTCGAGCAGGTAGTTCGGCAGCCGCCTGACCCGGCGCCTGTGGCCTTCGGCATACATGTCGAGGTCGCTGCGCCTGCCCGGATCGCGCTTGTTCCCGATTCCGTCGAGACCGGCCGCCAGGCAGGCCGCCTGCAGCAGATAGGGGTTGGCCGCGCCGTCGGCGAGCCGGAGTTCGAAGCGGCCCTCGTCCGGGATGCGCACCATGTGGGTGCGGTTGTTGCCGGTCCAGGTCACGGTGTTGGGCGACCATGTGGCGCCCGAGGCCGTCACCGGTGCGTTGATCCGCTTGTAGGAATTCACGATGGGGTTGGTGATGGCGCAGAGCCCCTCGGCGTGGTGGAGCACGCCGCCGAGGAAGCTGAGGGCCAGTTCCGAGAGGCCGAGTTCCGCGTCCGGATCGTGGAACAGGTTGTTCCTGCCCTCCGTGTCCCAGACCGACACATGCGCGTGGCAGCCATTGCCCGTGAGGCTGAGGAACGGCTTCGGCATGAAGGTCGCGCGCAGCCCGTGCTTCTCGGCAATCGACTTCACCATGAATTTGAAGAAGGCGTGCCGGTCCGCCGTCACCAGCGCGTCGTCATAATCCCAGTTCATCTCGAACTGGCCGTTGGCGTCCTCATGGTCGTTCTGGTAGGGCCCCCACCCGAGTCCGAGCATGGCGTCGCAGATTTCCGACACGACGTCGTAGCGCCGCATCAGCGCCTGCTGGTCGTAGCAGGGCTTCGCATCGATATCGCGCGGGTCCGAAATGCCGGCGCCGTCGGCGTCGATCAGGTGGTATTCGGCCTCGACGCCGGTCTTCATCCGGAAGCCCTCGGCCGCGGCCCGGGCAACGAGGTTCTTCAGCACGACGCGCGGCGCCTGCTCGACCGGCCGGCCGTCCATGACAAGGTCTCCTGCGACCCACGCCACGTCGGGCTGCCAGGGAAGCCGGATGACGCTCGAAGTGTCGGGCACGGCCAGCATGTCGGGATGGGCTGGCGTCATGTCCAGGTAGGTGGCGAAGCCCGCAAATCCCGCGCCCGCCTCCTCCATCGCCGGCGCGGCGGCCGCCGGCACCAGCTTGGAGCGCTGCATGCCGCGAATGTCGGTGAAGTTGAACAGGAAATACCTGACGTCGTTCGCCTTCGCGAAGGCTTCCAGCTTGCCGGTCATGGTCGTCCTTTCGGTCTGCAGGGGCGGGCGCTTTCAGCGCCGGCCCGGAATCCAGTCGGTGCCGGCCAGAGGCACCTGCGCCATCGCCGCCGCCTCGACGGTGAGGGCGGCAAGGTCCTCGGGCTCCAGATTGTGGACATGGCTCTTGCCGCAGGCGCGCGCGAGGGTCTGGCATTCCATGGTGAGGGTGGACAGGTAGTTGCGCACGCGCCGCCCGGCCTCTTCCGGGTCGAGCCGCGCTTCCAGAAGCGGGTCCTGGGTCGTGACCCCGACCGGGCAGCGGCCCGTCTGGCACAGATTGCACGCCCCCGGCCGGGTGCCGAGCGCCTCGTAGTCTTCCAGATAGAGCGGGGCGTTGCAGTTGAGCGCCATGAGCGCGGCCATGCCGATGGAAACGGCATCGGCGCCGAGGGCGAGCGCCTTTGCGACATCGGAACCCGTGCGAATGCCGCCCGACACGATCAGCTGCACCTGGCGGTGGACGCCAAGCTCCTTGAGCGCTTCCACGGCGAGGCGGACCGCGGGCAGCGTCGGGATGCCGACATCCTCGATGAAGACTTCCTGGGTGGCGGCCGTGCCGCCCTGCATGCCGTCCACCACAACGGCGTCCGCGCCGGCCTTGACCGCGAGCGCCACATCATACTGGGTCCGCGTGGCGCCGACCTTCACATAGACCGGCTTTTCCCAGTTCGTGATCTCGCGCAGCTCCAGGATCTTGATCGCAAGGTCGTCCGGCCCGGTCCAGTCGGGATGCCGGCAGGCGCTTCGCTGGTCGATTCCGGCCGGAAGGGTGCGCAAGTCCGCCACCCGCTCGGTCACCTTCTGGCCGAGCAGCATCCCGCCGCCGCCGGGCTTGGCGCCCTGCCCGACCACCACCTCTATCGCGTCGGCGATGCGCAGATGGTCCGGGTCCATGCCGTAGCGCGACGGCAGGACCTGATAGACGAGCGTTTCCGACGCCTCGCGCTCCTCCATCGTCATGCCGCCGTCGCCGGTGGTCGTGCTGGTGCCCATGGCGCTCGCGCCGAGTCCGAGCGCGCGCTTGGCATTGGCGCTGAGCGCGCCGAAGCTCATGCCGGCGATGGTGATCGGGATCTTGAGCTCCACCGGCCGCGACGCATGGCGGGCGCCTATGGTCACATTCGTGTCGCAGCGCTCCCGGTAGCCTTCCAGGGGATACCGGGAGACCGACGCGCCCAGAAACACCAGATCGTCGAAGGACGGCACGGCCCGCCAGGCGCCCGCACCGCGGATGTAGTAAAGCCCCCGATCCGCCGCGCGGTGAATCTCCGAAATGACATGCGGCGGGAAAGTAGCCCAGGGCCGCTCCTGACGATCGCCTGCCATGATGTCTTCCCTAATAGGCCGCCGCATTGTCGATACGGAAATTGTAGAGCCGGCGCGCCGAGCCGTAGCGGCGGAACCGCGCCGCATCGCCGTCCAAGCCGGCCTCCGCCAGCAGCGCCTCCAGCCCGCTCGCGTCCTCCGCGCTCAGCTCCTTTTCGACGCAATCCGCGCCCAGGCTTTCCACCCGGCCCCGGACGAAAATCTCCGCTTCGTAGATCGAGTCGCCGAGATAGGCGCCCGCATCCCCGCAGACCACGAGCCGGCCGGCCTGCGCCATGAAGGCGGACATATGCCCGATGGAGCCGCCCACCACGATGTCGATGCCCTTCATCGTTATGCCGCAGCGGGCGCTGGCGCTGCCCTCGATCACGAGCAGGCCCCCGCGCCCGCTCGCGCCGGCTGACTGGCTGGTGTCGCCCGTCACCCGGACGGTGCCCGACATAAGGTTCTCGGCGACGCCCGTGCCGGCATTGCCTTCCACCGTCACGTCCGCAAGTTGGTTCATGCCCGCGCAGTAATAGCCGACATGGCCGTGGATCCGGACATCCACCCGCTCCGTCAACCCGGCGGCGATCGCATGGCGCCCCTTGGCGTTGGTCACGATAAAGCGGCTGCCGGCTACCGGCCCCTCGCGCCCTTGGAGGCGCCGGTTCAGCGCCCGGACTCCGGCCGTGTCGAGGTCTATGGTCTCCGCCGTCACGCGCCGCCGCTCCAGCTATAGACCCTGC
>JAPOZD010000149.1:7920-9089 GCA_026706245.1 Alphaproteobacteria bacterium | reverse complement strand
GCGTCTTCTCCGGAGCGCTGAACGAGGGCGACAGCCTGGGCGGCGAGCGCCTCGTTCAGCGCTCCGGAGAAGACGCGGGCGAGATTCTGCTTGCCCTGGTGCTGCGCATGATAGGTCTTGAAGATCTGAACCGCCGTGCCCTCGCCGGCCTCGAACCGGGCGGCGGCGCGCGAAACATCGGGCGTGTCATGGCGCAACGCCTTGAGCAGGCGGACTATGCCGTGGTCCCGCTCCGCCGCGCCGAGCATCACCGGCACGATATGGCCCTCCGCCAGCGCGGCCTTGAAATAGGTGTAGATCTCGTCGCGCGCGGGAATGGCCTCTTCCAGCAGCGCTTCGAGGAGCGTGTCGTCGAAGTCCGCCAACGCCTCCATGAGCTCCTGGCGCGCGAGTTCCGTGTCGTCTCCCACCGAATCGGGAACCTTGATGAGCTCCGAGGGCCCGCCTTCGTTGTAGCTGTAGGCGCGCTCGCTGATGAGATCGACATAGCCCGACACCGCTTCGCCCTCGACCACGGGAATATGACGCACCACCAGAGGCTTGCCGGAGACCCCCTGCAACGCCTCCATGGTTTCCGCCAGGCCCTGGGTCACGGTGTCGATCTTGTTGATGAAGATGATGTGCGGAATGTTGCGCGCATCGAGGAAGCGCAGGATGGGCGCCAGCATGATGGCGCGCGCCGGGTCCGGCTCGCAGACCACCACCGCGATGTCCGCCACCACGGCACCGTGCATCGCCTCCTGCAGGAACTCGACCGAGCCAGGGCAGTCCAGCACTGTCCAGTCATCGCCCAGATAGTTGAAGCGCGCCGGCAGGATCTCCGTGCTCATGTTGCGGTCGCGCGATTCCGGCGAGGCGTCGCCGACCGTGTTGCCGTCCCTGACGCTGCCCTTGCGCGTCAATGCCCCGGCGGCGTGCAGCATGGCCTCCATCAGGCTCGTCTTGCCGCTGAGATAGGGGCCCACAAGGGCCACGCAGCGCGCGTTCGTGCTCATCGTCCCTCCCCAATTCCGGCCGTCCCGTCGGGCCGGCGCCCAATGTTTCCATGCAGTGGCACGCTCGGCAACGAAAAAGGCGTCGCGCGTTCCTTGACTGCCTCCCGGCGGCGGGCAAGATGCGGCGCCACGCAAAGGAAGGAAGCGGCATCATGACCTATGCGGTTCCGGCTC
>JAPOZD010000149.1:0-7891 GCA_026706245.1 Alphaproteobacteria bacterium | reverse complement strand
GGGATAGGAGGCGGTGTTTCCCGTCGGGCGGAACATCTGCGTCGGGCGCAACTACGCCGAGCACACGCGCGAGATGGGCCACGATCCGGATCGCGAGCCGCCCTTCTTCTTCATGAAGCCCGCGACCTCCATCGTCGCGGGCGGCGGCAACATGCCCTACCCGCCCGGCACGGCGGACCTGCACCACGAGATGGAGCTGGTCGCCGCTATCGGCACCGGCGGGCGGGACATTGCCGAAGGGGACGCGCTCGGCCACGTCTTCGGCTACGCTGCCGGCCTCGACATGACGCGCCGGGACCTGCAGGGCGTCGCCAAGCAGTTGGGCCGGCCCTGGGAGGTCGGCAAGGCGTTCGACCACGCCGCGCCCTGTTCGCCCGTGGTCATGGCAAGCGAGATCGGCCACCCGGAGACAGGAGCCGTGCGCCTGCATGTCAATGGCGAGCTCCGGCAGGACGGCGATATCTCGGAGATGATCTGGAGCCTGCCGGAGGTGATCGCGCACATCTCGGCGCTGTTCGCGCTCATGCCGGGCGACCTCATCATGACCGGCACTCCCGCCGGCGTCGCCGCCGTATCCCCCGGCGACCGGCTGGAAGGCGAGGTAGAGGGTGTCGGGCGGATCGATGTGAAGGTGGTTTGAGAGGATGGACTCCGCGAAACGAACCGTGACTCTGACCGTCGCCCCCAGGGACGAGCTTGCCGCGCGAATGCGTGCGGCGCTGGCGGGCCGGCGGACAGAGTCCCGCATCACCTTCGCGTCCGTCGATCTGCTACACAGGATTTGCGCGCCGAAGCGCCTGGCGATCCTGCGCACGATGGCCGGTGAAGGGCCTCTGCCCGTGCGCGAGGTCGCGCGGCGGGTGGGACGCGATGTGAAGGCCGTCCACCGGGACATGGCCGCGCTTGTCAATGCCGGGCTTCTCGACCGCGGCGAGGGCGGCCGCATGAGCTTCCCCTATGACGGTGTCCGCATGGAAGTGGATCTGATGCGCGCCGCCTGACAGGCCGGCTTCCGGCGGTCTGGACCCGTGCGATAAAGAGGGGCTTGCAAAGCTGAGCATCCGGGCTAACCTTGCATCGGTTTCCGCGATGCAGTTGTTGCAGCGGAGCCGGAACGACGCGAATGGGAGCCCGCTGGCCTCGCGTCGCTCATCACCGCCTCTAGATACAGAGAGCACATGAAGCAAAACCTGCCACCGCGCCGCTCACGCGGCCGCAGCAACATGCGGAGCGGGCGTGCGCCCGCCCACCGCAACCAGGCCCTCGAAAGCAACGGACCGGAAGGACGGGTGCGCGGCACTGCGCAGCAGATCCTCGATCGTTACCTGGCAATGGCGCGCGACGCCCAGTCCAGCGGCGACTCGGTGCTGGCCGAGAACCTGTTCCAGCATGCCGAGCACTACCAGCGCCTGGTGGCGCAGTTTGCGCCGCAGCAGCAGCCGCAGCCGGCGCCGGCAGACGCCCAGCGCAACGCCGACGGCGCGCAGGATTCCGAAGCCGAAGCCCGGTCCGACCGGGAAGCCGCCGACCGGCCCGAGGCCGAGGGAGGCGAATCGACGAATCCCCGCCCGCGCCGCCGCCGCCGTCAGCGCAACGCTCCGGTCGAGGAGGCCGCCGCCGAAACCGGCGAGGCAACGCAGCCGCAGGAAGGCGCTTCTGCCGAAGAGGCGACAGCCGAAGCGGTCTGACCTCCGGTTGCGCAAGGGCGCGCGCGGCATCTTCTTGCAAGCGCCGCCGCCGGTTCCCATATCCGTCTTCAAGCGGGAGCGGCGCGCAGGCTGCGGCCCTCCCGACAGAGGCTCGCGTCTGAAGACGGAGACGGACATATGGATTTCGAGACTTACACCGAGCGCGCGCGCGGATTCATCCAGGCGGCGCAAAGCATGGCGCTCGCCGCCGGGCATCAGCGCTTCGTTCCCGAACACATACTCAAGGTCATGCTCGACGACCCGGAGGGCATGGCCAACGGTCTGATCGGGCGGGCGGGCGGCGATTCCGCGAAGGCTCGGGCGGCGGCAGAAAGGACGCTCGCAGCGCTGCCGGTCGTCAGCGGCTCGGGCGCAAGCGGGCTGCATCTGGCGCCCGAGACCGCGCGCCTGTTCGAAACGGCGCGCAAGGCGGCGCAAAAGGCCGGCGACAGCTTCGTCACCGTCGAGCGGCTGTTGCAGGCGATGGCGATGGAGCGCGGCCCGCTGCACGAAGCGGGCGTGGACGCCAAGGGGCTGGAGCGCGTCATCGCGGAGCTTCGCAAGGGGCGCACGGCCGACAGCGCCAATGCGGAGGCCGGATTCGACGCGCTCGCCAAATACGCCCAGGACCTGACCGAGGCGGCGCGCGAGGGCAAGCTCGACCCTGTGATCGGGCGCGACGAGGAAATCCGCCGCGCGATCCAGGTGCTCTCCCGGCGCACCAAGAACAACCCCGTGCTGATCGGCGAGCCGGGCGTCGGCAAGACCGCTATCGCCGAGGGCCTTGCGCAACGGATCGTCAATGGCGACACGCCGGAGGGGCTCAGGGACAAGCGGCTGATCGCGCTCGACCTCGGCGCCATGATCGCAGGCGCGAAATACCGCGGCGAGTTCGAGGAGCGGCTGAAGGCCGTGCTGGCCGAGATCAGGGCGGCCGAGGGCGAGATCGTGGTCTTCATCGACGAGCTGCACACGCTGGTCGGCGCCGGCAAGGCCGACGGCGCGATGGACGCCTCGAACATGCTCAAGCCTGCGCTCTCGCGCGGCGAGCTGCACTGCATCGGCGCGACCACGCTCGACGAATTCCGCCAGCATATCGAGAAGGACGCGGCGCTTGCGCGGCGTTTCCAGCCGGTGTTCGTCGGCGAGCCCGACGTGGAGGACACGATCTCGATCCTGCGCGGGTTGAAGGAGAAATACGAAGTCCATCACGGCGTGCGCATCACCGACGGCGCGCTGGTGGCCGCAGCCACCTTGTCCAACCGCTACATCACGGACCGGTTCCTGCCCGACAAGGCCATCGACCTGGTGGACGAGGCGGCGAGCCGGCTGCGCATGCAGATCGACTCCAAGCCCGAGGCCATCGACGAGCTCGACCGGCGGATCATCCAGCTCAAGATCGAGCGGGAGGCGCTGAAGAAGGAAACCGACGACGCCTCGCGCGGGCGCCTCGACAGGCTGGAACAGGAACTGGCCGACCTTGAGGAGCGCTCCGGCGCGCTCACCCTGCAATGGCGGCAAGAGAAGGACGCCATCGACGGCGCCAAGGGCGTGAAGGAGGAACTGGAGCGGGCCCGGCTCGAGCTGGAGGCGACCCAGAGGCGCGGAGAGCTGGAGCGGGCGAGCGAGTTGCGCTTCGCCGTCATCCCGGACCTGGAGAGGCGCATCGCCGAAACGAACGGAGGACGCGAAGGCCGCCTGCTTGATGAGGAAGTCAGCGGCGAGCATGTCGCGGGCGTCGTCTCGCGCTGGACCGGCGTGCCTGTCGCACGAATGCTGGAGGGCGAGCGCGAGAAGCTGCTGAGAATGGAAGAGCGCCTTCATGCCCGCATCGTCGGCCAGGATCGCGCCGTCGAGGCGGTTTCGGAAGCCGTGCGGCGCGCGCGGGCCGGCCTGCACGACCCGAGCCGCCCGGTGGGCTCCTTCCTGTTCCTCGGGCCGACGGGCGTCGGCAAGACCGAGCTTTGCAAGGCGCTCGCTGAGTTCCTGTTCGACGACGACACGGCGATGCTGCGGCTCGACATGTCGGAATACATGGAGAAGCACGCCGTCTCCCGCCTGCTCGGCGCACCGCCCGGCTATGTCGGCTACGAGGAAGGCGGGTCGCTGACCGAAGCGGTGCGCCGGCGGCCCTACCAGGTCGTGCTGTTCGACGAGGTGGAGAAGGCGCATCCCGACATCTTCAACGTGCTGCTCCAGGTGCTTGACGACGGACGGCTGACCGACGGGCACGGCCGGACGGTGGATTTCCGCAACACGATCCTCGTCATGACCTCCAATCTCGGCAGCGAGGTGTTCGCCGAAGCCAGCGAAGCCACCATGCACGGGCCGCTGGTGGACCGGGTGATGACTGTCGTCCGCGCCCATTTCCGGCCCGAGTTCCTGAACCGGCTCGACGAGATGGTCGTCTTCCACCGGCTTGAGCGCGGGCATATGGCCGGGATCATCTCGATCCAGCTCGAGGAGCTGCGCAAGCTGCTGGCCGGCCGCGACATCGAACTCGACCTCGACCGGGCGGCGGTGGACTGGCTGGCGGAGACGGGCTTCGACCCGGTCTATGGCGCGCGCCTCTTGAAGCGCGTGATCCAGACCCACCTCCAGAACGCCCTCGCAAAGCAGATTCTCGAAGGCAAGGTGGAGTACGGCGACCGCGTGGAAGTCGGCGTCGAGGGCAGCGGCCTCACCATACGCGCCGCCCGCCCGGCGGCGGACGCGGCGTGAAGGAACAGCCTCCTATTCGCCCCTGAAGTCCGGGCGGCGCTTCTCGACGAAGGAGGCGACGCCTTCGGCGAAATCGGCGCTCATGCGCAGCCGGCCATAGGCCTGGCCCTCGATCTCCATCGCCTGTTCCAGCGGCGTGTTCTCACCGGCGTTGAACACCTGCTTGAGCGTGCGCTGGGCCAGCGGGGAGAAACGGCGGAGCTCCTTCACCAGCACGTCCGTCGCCGCTTCGAGCTCCGCGTCCTGGACAAGCTCGCAGGCGAGGCCCCAGTCGAAGGCTTCCTGTCCGGTGATCCTGCGGGCGCGCATGGCCACGTTCTTGGCCCGCGAAATGCCGATCATGCGCTGCAGCCGGGCCGAGCCGCCGGAGCCCGGAATCATGCCGAGATTGATCTCCGGCAGCGCGAGACGCGCGGTCTCGGTCACGATGCGGAAATCGCAGGCAAGCGCCAGCTCGAAGCCCACGCCCATGCAGAAGCCCCGTATGGCGGCGATCACCGGCTTGGAGCAGCGCTCGGCGGCAGCGATGTTCTTGTGAAGCTGCGAGACCGTCTCCGGGCTCGCTTCCATGAAACCCGGAATGTCGCCGCCGCTGGTGAAATGCTCACCTTCCCCCCGGACCACGACCATGCGCACCGCCGGGTCGCGGTCGAACGCTTCGAAGGCCGTGCGCAGCAGCGGGCGCTGCGCCATCCGCACGACATTGAGCGGCGGTCGGTCGAGCACGATGTCCGCGCGTTCGTTCTCTGGATCGGTCTCGATGCGGAATCCGTCGGTCTCCAGTGTCATGGCCGGTCGCCGTCCCTTGTCTCAAATGCGTTCAATAGCCGAGCCGCTGGTCGCGGGCGGTGTCGCACGGGTCGCGGTCCTCCGGCGCGCCGTGTCCGCCGCCGCCGGAGGTCTGGAGATGCGGTCGCCCCGGCGCACCGGCAGGTTCGAGACCTTGGACCCGAGCTCGACCGCTTCGCCGTCCCGCGTCAGCACGGAGCGGCCTGGCGCGCCCGCGCCGCCGCCGGCAAGCCCGTAGGGCGGCACCCGGAAGCGGTCGTAATTGGTGGACAGCATGCCCTCCCCGGCGTCCAGCCGGAACTCGCGCCGGAGGCCGAGCCCCCCGCGCCGCCTGCCCTCGCCGCCGCTGCCGGGCGCGAGGCCGTATTCCGTGACGGTGAGGGGGTAGAGGCTTTCGACCATCTCGATGGGCGTGTTGGCGAGATTGTGCAGGCAGGCCGAGAGGGCATTCGCGCCGTCGGCCTCGGGATGCGCGCCCCAGCCGCCGATCTCGATGTCGAAATAGACCTCGGGCCGGCCGGACCGCCCCTTGAGACCCAGCGCATAGACGTAGCTCACGCCGTAATAGGCAGCGGAAATGCGCTCCGGCGCCGCCTGGCCGAGCGCGCCCAGCACGGTGGTGACGATCCGGTGCGCGGTCGCCATGCGGTTCGCCACCGGCGCGGGCGGCAGCGCATTGCAGATCGTGCCTTCCTGCGCCGTGATCCCGACCGGCCGGTAGGCGCCGGAATTGGCAGGAACCTCCAGCCCGGCGGCGCACATGAAGGCGCAATAGACGGCCGACTTCGACATGTTGAGCGTGCAGTTGACCGGCCCCGCCGCCTGCGGACCCGAAGCGGAGAGATCGACCTTCGCCGTCTCGCCGTCGATCCGCACCTCGGCGGCGATCAGGCGCGGCTCGTCGGTAATGCCGTCATCGTCCACGAAATCCTCGAAGCGGTAGGCGCCGTCCGGGATGCCGGCGATGGCCGCGCGCATCGCGGCTTCCGAGCGGTCGAGAATGCGGTCGGTCGCAGCCTGGAGCCGCTCCGGACCGAACCGCTCCGCCAGCCGCAGCACACCGGCCGCGCCGATATCGAGCGAGGCCAATTGCGCCTCGAAATCGCCGCGCACCTTCTCCGGCTCGCGGGTATTGGCGTAGAAGACACCGAGCAGCGCCCCGTTGACCCGTCCGGCCTCCACCACCTTGCAGGGCGGGATCCGCAGCCCCTCCTGGTAAATCTCGCGCGCCTTGGCGTCGTAACTGCCGGGGGCGCCGCCGCCGACATCGGTGTGGTGCGTCAGCGTGCCGGTAATCGCGATCCGCCGGCCCCTGAAATAGACGGGCTTGAAGGTCAGCACATCAGGCAGGTGCTGGCCGCCAGCATAGGGGTCGTTGGTGACGATGACATCGCCCTCCCGCCAGTCCGCCAGCGGGATGGGCCCGGCGAGGATGCCTTCGAGGCAGGTCGCCATGGAGTTCAGATGGATGGCGATGCGCGCCGACTGCGCGACATTTCGCCCCTCCGCGTCGAACACGGCGGTCGAATAGTCGAGCGTTTCGCGCACGACGGTGGACCGGGCCGTGCGCCAGATGGTGACATTCATGTCCTCCGCCGCCGCGACCAGCGCGTTGCGGATGATCTCGATGTCGATGGGGCTCAGATCGGTCATTTGCCCTCTCCCCCGCGCCGCGCAACCAGATGGCCTCCGGACGACATCGCCAGACGCCATCCCGGCGGCACGAGAAGCGTCGCATGGGCTTCCTCGACGATGACAGGCCCCGCGACCGCCTCCGGCAGCCGGTCGCGGTCATAGACCGCAACACGCCGCCAGCCTCCCCCGATCCAGACTCGGCGTTCGCCCTTCGGCCCGGCGTCCATCTGGTCGGGCGGCCGTATGGCGGGCTTCGGCAGCAGGCCCCTGGCGGTGGCGCGCAAGGTGACGATCTCGACCGGCGCGCTCCGGTCCGAATGCGCGTAGCGCGCCTGGTGCAGGTCGTGGAAATCCGCGACCAGCCGGGCGAGGGAGCGCTTGTTCGGCCGTACATCGCCCCAGGGAACCAGCAGTTCATATGCCTGGCCGCGATAGCGCATGTCGGCGGCAAGACGGATCCGGCGCGCGTCCTCGGCAATGCGGTCGGCGGCAAGCAGCGCATGGCCTTCCCCGGCAAGCTCCGCCGCAAGCTCCGCCAACACCGGCAGCGCGCTTTCGTCCGCGTCCAGCAGGCGCGAGCGCGCCACGTCATGGGCAATATCGGCGGTCAGGATGCCGCGCGCCGAGAAGGTGCCGGGGTCGCGCGGGAACACAACCTCCCCGATCTCCAGCTCTTCCGCGAGGCTGACGGCATGCAGGCCGCCCGCCCCGCCGAAAGCGGCGATGGCGAAGTCGCGGGGGTCTGCACCCTTCTCGAACAGGCTGAGCTTGATGGCAGACGCCATATGCGCGTTGACGACGGCGAGAATGCCCTCCGCGGCCTCCTCCACGCCGAGCCCGAGCAGGCCCGCCACACGTTCCGCCACGGCGGCCCGCGCCAGGCCCGCGTCGAGCTTCAGCGCGCCGCCGAGGAAGAAGTCCGGGTCCAGCCGGCCCAGCACGATATTGGCGTCGGTGACGGTCGGCTCCGCACCGCCCCTTCCGTAAGCCGCCGGTCCCGGATCGGCGCCCGCGCTTGCCGGCCCGCCGCCGAGCGCCCCCCCGGGCGCCACGACGGC
>JAPOZD010000158.1 GCA_026706245.1 Alphaproteobacteria bacterium | reverse complement strand
TAGGCTTCGAGCCGCGAATAGATGAACGGCTTGAACAGCTCGAGCGCCATCTTCTTCGGCAGGCCGCACTGATGCAGCTTCAGTTCGGGGCCGACGACGATCACCGAACGGCCGGAATAATCAACGCGCTTGCCGAGCAGGTTCTGCCGGAAACGGCCCTGCTTGCCCTTCAGCATGTCGGAGAGCGACTTGAGCGGGCGCTTGTTCGCGCCCGTGATAATGCGTCCGCGCCGGCCGTTGTCGAACAGCGCATCCACCGCTTCCTGCAGCATGCGCTGCTCGTTGCGGATGATGATGTCCGGGGCGCGCAGTTCCATCAGCCGCTTCAGGCGGTTGTTGCGGTTGATGACGCGGCGGTAGAGGTCGTTGAGGTCCGAGGTTGCGAAGCGCCCGCCGTCGAGCGGCACCAGCGGCCGCAGTTCCGGGGGAATCACCGGCACCACGTCGAGCACCATCCATTCCGGCTTGGAGCCGGATGCGAGAAACGCCTCGACCACCTTCAGCCGCTTGACCAGTTTCTTGCGCTTCGCTTCGGACTTGGTCTCCTTCAGTTCGGCGCGCATATCCTCGCGCTCCTCGGCGAGTTCGATTCCGCCGAGCAGCTCCTTGATCGCCTTCGCCCCGATGCCGGCTTCAAAAGTCTCACCCTCGGCGGAGGCGCGCTCCACCTCGTCCAGATACTCCTCCTCGCTGAGCAACTGGCCGCGTTCGAGCACGGTCGTGCCGGGTTCGGTCACAACATAGCTCTCGAAATAAAGAACCCGCTCGAGCTCGCGCAGCGTCATGTCGAGCACCAGCCCGATGCGGCTCGGCATGGACTTCAGGAACCAGATATGGGCCACCGGCGCCGCGAGCTCGATATGGCCCATGCGGTCGCGGCGCACCTTGGAAAGGGTGACCTCCACGCCGCACTTCTCGCAGATGATGCCACGATGCTTCATCCGCTTGTATTTGCCGCACAGGCACTCATAGTCCTTCACAGGCCCGAAGATGCGGGCGCAAAAGAGGCCGTCCCGTTCCGGTTTGAACGTCCGGTAGTTGATCGTCTCGGGCTTCTTGATCTCGCCGTAGCTCCAGCGTCGAATCTGATCGGGCGAGGCGATCGAGACCCGGATTTTGTCGAACGAGGCTTCCTGTTCGGTCTGGCCGAAAAGTCGCATCAGGTCGTTCATGCGGTGACTCCAGAGCGGGTTGGGGACAGCGGCAGACGCGCCATCAAAGATGTTCTTCCTGAAGGTCTACGTTCAGGCCGAGCGATCTCAGCTCCTTGACCAGAACGTTGAAGGATTCCGGAATGCCGGCGTCGAACGTGTCGTCGCCGCGCACCACGGCCTCGTAGACCTTGGTCCTGCCGGCCACATCGTCGGACTTCACCGTCAGGATTTCCTGCAGCGTGTAGGCGGCGCCATAGGCTTCGAGCGCCCAGACCTCCATCTCGCCGAAGCGCTGGCCGCCGAACTGGGCCTTGCCGCCCAGCGGCTGCTGGGTGACGAGGCTGTAGGGGCCGATGGACCGGGCGTGGATCTTGTCGTCCACCAGGTGGTGCAGCTTCAGCATGTAGATGTAGCCGACCGTGACCGGGCGGTCGAACGGCTCGCCGGTTCGCCCGTCGACCAGCGTTACCTGTCCGCTCGGCCGGATGTTGGCGCTTCCCAGCATGGCGTCGATATCGACCTCGCGCGCGCCGTCGAACACCGGCGTTGCGATCGGTACGCCGGCGGTCAGGTTGTTCGAAAGCTCCAGCATTTCGTCGTCCGACAAGCCGGCGACGGACCGCTCGTAATCGGCCTCGCCATAGACGGTCTTGAGCTTTGCCCGAAGCTCGTCCATTGCCCGGTCGCTTTCGCGCACCTTTTCCAGCATGTCGTCGATCTGCCGCCCGAGGCCGCGGCAGGCGGCACCCAGATGGGTCTCCAGGATCTGCCCGACATTCATCCGCGACGGCACGCCGAGCGGATTGAGCACGATGTCCACCGGCGTCCCGTCCTCCATATGCGGCATGTCCTCGATCGGCACCGCCTTGGAGATGACGCCCTTGTTGCCGTGGCGCCCGGCCATCTTGTCGCCCGGCTGCAGCTTGCGCTTTACCGCCACGAACACCTTGACCATCTTCATGACGCCCGGAGGCAGCTCATCGCCGCGCTCCAGCTTTTCCAGCTTGTTTTCGAACCGCTTCGACAACTCATCGACATTGGCGTCGAAACGCTGGATGAGCGTCTCGATCTCGCGCATCGCATCGTCGCGCCGAAGCACGATCTGGCGCCAGTCGGAGGGCCGGAGTCCGTCCAGCGTCTTCTGCGTGATGCGCTGGCCCTCACGCAGTTCCGGACCGGATACGACCTCGCGGTTCAGCAGCAATTCGCGCATCCGCGCATTGAAGTCGCGCGTGAGGATGCCGCGCTCGTCGTCCCGGTCCTTGGCCAGGCGGTCGATCTCGGCCTGCTCGATGGTCATGGCGCGCTCGTCCTTGTCGACGCCGCGCCGCTGGAAGACGCGGACATCGACGACCGTGCCGGAATCGCCCGGCGGCACCTTGAGCGAGGTGTCGCGCACATCCGACGCCTTCTCGCCGAAGATCGCCCGCAGCAGCTTTTCCTCCGGCGTCATCGGCGACTCGCCCTTCGGCGTCACCTTCCCGACCAGGATATCGCCGGCATTCACCTCCGCGCCGATATAGACGATGCCCGCCTCGTCGAGATTGCGGAGCGCCTCCTCGGCGACATTGGGAATGTCGCGGGTGATCTCCTCCTGACCCAGCTTGGTGTCGCGGGCCATAACCTCGTATTCCTCGATATGGATCGAGGTGAAGACGTCGTCGCGCGCAATGCGTTCGGAGATGACAATCGAGTCCTCGAAGTTATAGCCGTTCCACGGCATGAAGGCGCAGAGCACATTCCGCCCGAGCGCCAGTTCGCCGAATTCCGTGGACGGCCCGTCGGCGATGATGTCCCCCTCGCCGACCGCATCGCCGACTTTCACCAGCGGACGCTGATTGAGGCAGGTGGACTGGTTGGAGCGCTCGAACTTGCGCAGATTGTAGATGTCCACGCCGGAGCCACCGCCGCTTTCGGCGGCGCGCACGACGATCCGCGTGGCGTCCACCTGATCGACCGCGCCGCTGCGCCGGGCCGTGACCGAAGCGCCGCTGTCGCGCGCCACGGCCGCCTCCATGCCCGTCCCCACCAGCGGCGCTTCGGCCTGCACTAGCGGCACCGCCTGGCGCTGCATGTTGGAGCCCATCAGGGCGCGGTTGGCGTCGTCATTCTCCAGGAAGGGGATCAGCGCCGCGGCAACCGACACCAGCTGCTTCGGCGACACGTCCATGAATTCAATATGGTCAGCCGACGACAGCGCGAAGTCGCTGCCTCGCCTGACGGTTACCAGATCCTCGGTGAACCGGCCCTCGTCATCCAGCGGCGAGTTGGCCTGGGCGATGGTGTAACGCCCCTCGTCCATCGCGGTCATATAGATCACTTCGTCGGACGCAACGCCGTTCTCGACCTTCCGGTAGGGAGTCTCGATGAACCCGTAGCGATTGATCCGGGCATAGGTCGCAAGCGAGTTGATGAGGCCGATATTCGGGCCTTCCGGCGTCTCGATCGGGCAGATGCGCCCGTAATGCGTCGGATGCACGTCCCGAACCTCGAAGCCGGCCCGCTCGCGGGTCAGCCCGCCCGGCCCGAGCGCGGACAGGCGCCGCTTGTGGGTGATCTCGGACAGCGGGTTGGTCTGGTCCATGAACTGGCTGAGCTGCGAGGAGCCGAAGAACTCACGCACCGCTGCCGCCGCGGGCTTCGCGTTTATCAGGTCCTGCGGCATCACCGAATCGGCGTCGATGGAACTCATACGCTCGCGGATCGCGCGCTCCATGCGCGTGAGCCCGATGCGGTACTGATTTTCCATCAGCTCGCCCACCGAGCGCACCCGGCGGTTGCCGAGATGGTCGATGTCGTCGATCTCGCCCCGCCCGTCCCTGAGCTCGACCATCGTCTTGACGATCGACAGGATGTCCTGCTTGCGCAGGACACGAAGCTGGTCGTCGGTCTCCTGCCCGAGCCGCGCATTCATCTTTACCCGGCCGACGGCCGAGAGGTCGTACCGGTCGTCTTCGAAGAACAGGCCCCTGAACAGCGCCTCCGCACTTTCCAGGGTCGGCGGCTCGCCCGGGCGCATGACCTTGTAGATGTCGGTCAGCGCATCGTCCCGGTTGGCGTTGTTGTCGCGCGCGAGCGTGTTGCGGATATAGGGGCCGACATTGATGTTATCGATCGCAAGCGTCGCGATCTCGTCAAGGCCGGCATCGCGCAGCGATTCGAGCAGGGTCTCGTCGATTTCGTCGCCCGCCTCGGCAAAGATCCGTCCGTTCCCGGCATCGACCAGATCCTCTGCGAGGAAGCGCCCGAGCAGTTCGGATTCGTCCACCAATTGCGATTCGACCCCGCTCTTGATGAGCCGGTCGATCTGGCGTTTGGTCATGTTGGTGCCGGCCTTGGCCACAATGTCGCCGTTGCGGGCATCCCGGAGGTCGGAGACCAGCCGCTGCCCCTGAAGGCGCGAGAGATCGACTTCCGTGACCCAGCCCGCATCCCCGAGCCGATAGGACACGCGGTCGTAGAAGTAGTTGAGGATTTCTTCCGCGCCCATGCCTTCGATCGGCTCGCCGTCATCGGCGGCGGCGGCCCCGCTGCGCTGCTCGAATTCCGCGCTTTCGAGCGCCATCAGCAGGGTCGTGACAGGCAGCTTGCGGCGCCGGTCGATGCGCACGAAGACCTCGTCCTTGGCATCGAACTCGAAATCGAGCCAGGAGCCTCGATAGGGGATGACGCGGGCGGAGAAGAGCAGCTTGCCCGAGGAATGCGTCTTGCCCCGGTCGTGGTCGAAGAACACGCCCGGCGAACGGTGCATCTGCGAGACGATCACCCGCTCGGTGCCATTGATGATGAAGGTGCCGTTGTCGGTCATCAACGGCATGTCGCCCATATAGACGTCCTGCTCCTTGATGTCGCGAATCGAGCGCGCGCCGGTGTCGTCGTCGAGGTCGAAGACGATGAGGCGCAACGTCACCTTGAGTGGCGCCGCGTAGGTCATGCCGCGCTGCTGGCATTCCTCGACATCGTATTTCGGCTCCTCGAATTCGTATTTCACGAATTCGAGCTGCGCCTTGTCTGCGAAGTCCTTGATCGGAAAGACGGTCGTCAGCACTTCCTGGAGGCCCGCCTGGCTGCGCCCTTCCGGCACGGCGTCGCGCTGCAGGAACCCTTCGTAGGATGTGCGCTGCACGTCGATCAGATTCGGAATCGGCGCCACCTCGCGGATATGGCCGAAATTCTTCCGAACCCGCTTGCGGCCCGTAAACGACGTCGTCATGTCCGATCCACCCTGTTCCACGCCGGCCGGCGGCCGGCGGCAAGACCATTGTTTAACTGGGTTGCGGCACGAAAATGGCAAACGGCAGCGAAGCCGCGCGCCCTTCTTGCGGGCCCGCAGCCGTGTCTGCCCCTGATTTCCGGCCCGGAACCCGGGCCGTTGTCCATTCGGCCGGCCAATCCGGCTACTTCAACTCTACCGTGGCGCCCGCTCCTTCGAGCTTCTCCTTCAACTCGTCGCCTTCCTCCTTGCTCACGCCTTCCTTGACGGGCTTCGGCGCGGACTCGACCAGCTCCTTGGCCTCCTTGAGGCCAAGGCCGGTAATGGCCCGGATTTCCTTGATCACATTGATCTTCTTGTCGCCGAAGGACGCCAGGATGACATCGAATTCGGTCTGCTCTTCCACGGCGGCGGCGGCTTCGCTGTTCGACGCCGCGGCGACCGCGACCGGCGCGGCGGCGGATACGCCCCACTTCTCTTCGAGCATTTTCGACAATTCGGCCGCCTGGATGACGGTCAGTTCCGAAAGTTCGTCGGCGAGTTTCTGTAGATCGGCCATCTGTTGTTACTCCTGGGTTCGCTTTCCGGTTCGTGTTTGGCTCAATATCTGCCGGCTGCGGGCGGTCAGCCCGAGTCGCCGCGGGCTGAGAAGACGCGCGCAAGCTGCGCGCCGGGTTCGCCCAGCAGGCGCGCAATCTTGCTTCCCGGCGCCTGAAGCAGGCCCACGATCCTGCCGCGCAACTCGTCCAGCGAAGGCAGCTTCGCGAGCGCATCCACCCCCGCTTCGTCCAGCGTCTCGGCGCCGAGCATGCCGCCCAGCACGGAGAGCTTGCCGTTCTCGTTGGCGTAGTCGATGGCGACCTTGGCCGCCGCCACCGGGTCGGTCGAGAACGCGACCGCCGTAGGGCCGGAGAACAGGGGCTGGATATCGGCGAAGGAGGTCTTTTCCAGCGCGCGTTTCGCCAGCCGGTTCTTGGTGACCCTGAACGTGACGCCCGCCGCGCGCATGCGCCGGCGCAGGTCCGTCATCTCGGCCACCGTCAGTCCGGAATGCCGGGTCACGACCATGAGTTCGGCGCTGCCGAAGCTCTCGGTCATGTTCCGGACCAATTCCTCTTTCTGCTTCTTGAGCAAGGGGTCCTCTCCTGGGTGGGGCCTTTGGCCCCGGTTGGTGTTGACCGCCCTTGCAGGCGGCGTCGGACCCTGTCCCGGAAGCGGACGCCGGTCGCCCGGCGTCTTCCTCCCGTCTAGCGTCGGCGCTTTCGCTTTAGGTCCGGCCTGCGGGCAGGCGCGGACACCGACGGTCTCGGACAGGTTTCTTTCGGCGGCCCGGTTCAGCCCGCTCCGCCGAGAGCGCTTGCATCCACGCGCACGCCCGGCCCCATCGTGGAGCTGAGCGTGACGCGCCTGACATAGGTTCCCTTGGCGCCGGTGGGCTTGGCGCGCAGTATGGCGTCGAAGAAAGCGCGGGCATTGCCTTCCAGCGCCTCCTGCTCGAAGCTCGCCTTGCCGATGCCGGCATGCACAATTCCGGCCCGTTCGACCCGGAACTGCACCTGGCCGCCCTTGGCCGCCCGCACGGCGTCCGCCACATCCATGGTCACGGTGCCGAGGCGCGGGTTCGGCATCAGGCCGCGGGGGCCCAGAATGCGGCCGAGCCGGCCCACCACCGGCATGGTGTCCGGCGTGGCGATGGCGCGGTCGAAGGCGATCTCGCCCCCGTTGATCGTCTCGGCAAGATCTTCCGCGCCCACCAGGTCGGCGCCTGCCTCCCGGGCCTCGTCGGCCTTCGCGCCGCGCGCAAACACCGCGACACGCACGGGCTTGCCGGTGCCGTGCGGCAGGTCGCAGACCCCGCGCACCATCTGGTCCGCATGGCGCGGATCGACGCCGAGATTGATCGCGATATCGACCGTTTCATCGAATTTGGCGCCGGCCCGCTCCCGGACCAGGCGCACTGCTTCGGCGAGTTCGTGCTCGACGGTGCGGTCCACGCCGTCCCACGCGGCGCGCATCCGCTTGCCCTTGCGGCTGGCCATCGCCTCAGCCCTCCGTCACTTCGAGGCCCATGGACCGGGCGGAGCCCGCGAGCATGGCCACGGCGGCGTCGAGGTCGTTGGCGTTCAGGTCCTCCATCTTCGTCTCCGCGATCTCGCGCAGCTGCGCGCGCGTGACCTGGCCTGCGCTCTCCCGGCCGGGCGTCTGGCTGCCCTTGTCGAGCCCCGCCGCGCGCCGCAGCAGGAAACTCGCCGGCGGCGTCTTCATCGTGAAGCTGAAGGACTTGTCCGCATAGACAGTGATGATCGTCGGAATCGGCACGCCCTGTTCCTGGGCCTGCGTTGCCGCGTTGAACGCCTTGCAGAACTCCATGATGTTCAGTCCGCGCTGTCCCAGAACCGGACCGATGGGCGGCTGCGGCGTGGCTTGCCCCGCCGGAACCTGCAGCTTGATGTAGCCGCTGATTTTCTTTGCCATTTCGGCTCCCCAGATGCGGCGGCGCTTCTGCCGCCGGCGGTCACGGCCGGGGTCGGCCTCCCGCCTTCGCCTCGTTGCTGTTTGCGGTCAGGTTTTTTCCACTTGCGAATATTCGAGATCGACCGGCGTCGCGCGCCCGAAAATCGACACCGAAACCTTGAGCCGCGCGCGTTCCTCATCGACCTCTTCCACCACGCCGGTGAAGGAGGTGAACGGGCCGTCCGAGACCCGGACCTGCTCGCCGACATCGTAGATGACCGACGGCCGCGGGCGTTCGACGCCTTCGCTGACCTGGTAGAGGATGCGGTTGGCCTCGGGATCGGATATCGGAAGCGGCCGGTTGCCGCCGCCGCCAAGGAAGCCCGTGACCTTCGGCGTGTTCTTGACCAGATGCCAGACACGGTCGTCCGGGCGGCTGCCTGTCCGCTCGGGCCGTTCGGCGTTCTGCTGCGTTTCCATCTTGATGAGCACATAGCCGGGGAAGAACTTGCGCTCCCCGGTCACGCGCCGCCCGCGCCGGATTTCGGCGACCTTTTCCATGGGCACGCTGATCTCCTCGATCAGCCCGCCCACGCCCTGACGGTCCGCCTGCTCGCGGATCGCCGCCGCGACCTTCTGCTCGGAGCCCGAATGCACATGGATGACGTACCAGAGCGCGGTCACGACGCTATCCCCCGAACCCGAGAACGACGCGCACGATCCACGCCAGCGCCTGGTCCACGACGAAGAAGAACAGCGCCGCCAGCGTCACCATGACGAACACCATGGCCGTGGAGACGCCGGTCTCCTTGCGCGTCGGCCAGGTGACCTTCGCCGCCTCCTGGCGGACCTGGCGGATGAAAGCGCCGGGGCTGGTTCGCGCCATGACAGCCTCAGATGGCAGGAGCAGCAGGACTCGAACCCGCAACCCCCGGTTTTGGAGACCGGTGCTCTACCAATTGAGCTATGCTCCTACTGAGATCCATGGCGTCTTCGCGGCCCTTTGCCGTTCAGTTGTCGTTCGAGGCGTCGACGCCTCGGTTGTCGTTCGAGGCGCTGCCGCCTCAGTCGTCGATGGAAGCGACGACGCCGGCGCCGACGGTGCGCCCGCCCTCGCGGATCGCAAACCGCAACCCCTCGTCCATCGCTATCGGCGCTATCAGGTTCACTCCCATCGAAACATTGTCCCCGGGAAGAACCATCTCAACACCCTCAGGCAACTCAACCGTTCCCGTGACATCCGTCGTGCGGAAGTAGAACTGAGGACGGTAGTTCGAGAAAAACGGCGTGTGACGACCGCCCTCG
>JAPOZD010000105.1 GCA_026706245.1 Alphaproteobacteria bacterium | reverse complement strand
GCGCGCCCGCGGACATCTTCATCTCAGCCAATCCGGACTGGATGGACGCCCTGGCACGGGAGGACCTCATCGATCCGGCGAGCCGCTTCGACCTGTTGACCAACAGCCTCGTGCTGGTGGCGCACGGGCAGGGTGCGCCGCCGGTCCGGATCGCGCCCGGCTTCGACCTCGCCGGCCTGCTGGGCGACGGCCGCCTCGCCATGACGCTTGTGGATGCCGTGCCTGCCGGCATTTACGGCAAGGC
Organism: Alphaproteobacteria bacterium; assembly: GCA_026706245.1. Lineage (GTDB taxonomy): Bacteria > Pseudomonadota > Alphaproteobacteria > Bin95 > Bin95 > Bin95. The sequence goes on along the minus strand of JAPOZD010000105.1, from coordinate 8,936 downwards.
GGCGCTCGAATGGCTGGGCGCCTGGGAGGCTGTGGCGCCGCGGGTCGCGCAGGCGGACAATGTGCGCGCCGCGCTGGCGCTGGTCTCCTCCGGCGAGGCGCCGCTCGGCATCGTCTATGCGACCGATGCCGCAGCGGACGACAATGTGACCGTCATCGGGACCTTCCCCGCAGGCGCGCATCCGCCCATCGTCTATCCCGCCGCCGCGGTCGCTGCGAGCAGCAACCCGCACAATTCGCGCTTCCTCGCCTGGCTCCGGGGCCCGGCGGCGAGGAAAGCGTTCGAGCGGCAAGGCTTTGTCCCCGTCTTCGACTAGACTCCGCAGATGGACTGGCTGAGCCCCGAGGAATGGCAGGCGGTTGCGCTGTCGCTCCGCGTCGCGTTCTGGGCGACGCTTGCGAGCCTGCCGCTCGGCGTGCTGACCGCCTATGCGCTCGCCCGCTGGCGCTTCCCGGGCCGGCAGCTCCTGAACGGGCTGGTGCATCTGCCGCTCATCCTGCCTCCGGTGGCGACGGGCTACCTGCTGCTGCTGGCGTTCGGGACGCGCGGCCCCCTCGGCAGTCTTCTCCAGGAGGCCGGCATCGTCTTCGCCTTCCGCTGGACGGGCGCGGCGCTGGCGGCGGCGGTCATGGCGTTCCCGCTCATGGTCCGCGCCATCCGCCTTTCCATCGAGGCGGTGGACCCGAAACTCGAACAGGCGAGCGCGACGCTCGGCGCCTCCGGCCCCTGGGTCTTCGCGACCGTGACCCTGCCGCTGGTGCTGCCGGGCATCGTCGCGGGCATCATCCTCGCCTTCGCCAAGGCGATGGGAGAGTTCGGCGCGACGATCACCTTCGTCTCGAACATTCCCGGCCAGACGCAGACCCTGCCGACGGCGATCTACACCTTCCTCCAGGTGCCGGACGGCGAGGCGTCCGCGCTCCGCCTTGTGGTCATTGCCGTCGTGGTCTCCATGGCGGCGCTGCTGCTCTCCGAGTTCGTTGCGCGGCGCGTGGCGAGAAGGGTGGCCGGCGCATGACTCTCTCCGTCGCCGTCCGCCATGCCTTTCCCGGCTTCGACCTCGATATCGCCTTCGAGGCGCCGCCGGGCGTGACCGTGCTGTTCGGCCGCTCCGGCTCCGGCAAGACCACGACCGTCAATGCCGTTGCAGGGCTGCTGAGGCCGGAGGCCGGGCGCGCGGTTGCGGACGGCTGGGTGCTGTTCGACACGGAACGCGGCGCGTGGCTGCCGCCCCACCGCCGCCAGCTCGGCTACATCTTCCAGGAAGGGCGGCTCTTTCCCCATCTCACTGTGCGGCAGAACCTGCTTTACGGGCGCTGGTTCGCAGCGAAGGGGGGGCCGGGCGAGGACATGGGGCGCATCGTCGAAATGCTCGGCATCGGGCATCTGCTGGGCCGTCGCCCCGGCGCGCTGTCGAGCGGGGAGAAGCAGCGCGTCGCGATCGGGCGCGCGCTGCTGGCCAGCCCCCGGCTGATCCTTGCCGACGAGCCGCTGGCCTCGCTCGACGAGGCCAGAAAGGCGGAAATCCTGCCCTATTTCGAGCGGCTCAGGGACGAGGTGTCGGTGCCCGTGCTCTATGTCAGCCACTCGGCCGCTGAGGTGGCGCGGCTTGCGACCACGGTGATCGCGCTCCAGGACGGGCGCGTGTTGCGCCAGGGGCCGGCGGTCGAGGTGCTGGGCGATCCGACGGTCACGCCGCTCGGCGCGCGCGGCGCGGGCGCTGTGCTGGAAGCGGCGGTCGTGCGCCACCATGCCGACGGGCTGTCGGAAATCGAGGCGGGCGGCGTGCGCCTGTTCCTGCCGAGGGTGCCGCATGCGCCCGGCAGCCGGATCCGGGTCCGGATCGCGGCGCATGAGGTGCTGCTGTCCAGAAAGGAGCCGGAAGGCCTCTCGGCGCTGAACATCCTGCCGGGCACGGTCGAATCGGTCCGGGCGGGCGAAGGGCCGGGCGCCATCGTCTCCGTCCGCACGGCCGCCGGCACGATCCTTTCCCGCTCGACCCGCCGCTCGACCGAGGCGCTGGGGCTGGCGGAGGGCATGTCCTGCCACGCCGTTATCAAGACCGTCGCCATCGCTCCCGAAGGCGTGGGCGGCGCCTGAGCCGCAGCGCTTCCGCGAACTATCCGCCGCTATGCGTGGAACCGGGCCGATGCCTGCGCCGGATATAGACCCGCATTCCTTCCGCAGCCAGGCCTGTGAGCAGGCCCGCGAGCGCGCCCAGGAATACCGTTGCCAGGGCAGCCGCGGCGATGACGGGCCGGCAGTCCGGGCGGGCGTCGAGCAGTCTCGGACTCAGGATCAGGTCGGCTGCCGCATAGATCAGGAGCGCACCGACGACAGCCGGCGGAATCGTCATGAGCAGCCCGACAATCTCGGGCCCCATCGCGACGACGGCGCCGCAGGAGGCCGCCATGATCAACGGCGCGCCCATGCCGCGCGCGCCGAACCTCCTATGGGCGGCAATACCGCCGGCCCCATGGCACATCGGCATGGCGCCCAGCGGCGCCAGCAGGAGGTTCATCAGTCCGTTCGTGGCTGCGAGCCTCCGCTCGTTCACGCGCGCGGCCCGGTCGGGATAGAGCGAACGGGCAACCGCGGCGGCAACCACCACGGCATTGAGCAGGGTGAGCGGCAGCTGCGCCAGCACGCCCGAAAGCACCGCATGGACGGTGTCGATGCCGCCGGCGGGAGACGCCGGGGTCATCGGCGGCCCGGCATGGGGAACCAGCAGCACGGCGCCGATAACGACAAGGGGAACCCACGGCCCTCGCGGCAGGAGAAGGGCGAGCGAGAGCACGGCAAGCGAAGCCAGGGCCATAACCCAGTCATGGCTCATCAGACCGAAGGCCACCGTTCCCAGCATCAGGCCGAGCCCCGCCTGGAGGCCCGTGACAACCGATTGCGGAATGGCGCGCGCAGCCCTTTCGAACGACGGTATGGCCGCGAGCAGAAGCAGGACCGCGCCGACGATGCCGCCCGCCCAGGCGGTTTCGACCGCGGTGAGGCCGCCCGCGATGATGACGGCGCCGAGAGCCTTCATCGGCTGGACGGATACGGGCATGCGATAGACGGCGGCGACAAGGACATATCCGGCCGCAAAGCCGGCGAAAACCGGCGTCGGCGCCAGAATGCCCGCGCCGACCGCAGCCACGACATAAGGCAGGAAGGTGCCGAGGTCGCCGAACGCGCCCGACAGCTCCCCGCTGGCCGAGCGCAGGCGCTCCAGGCGCCCGACGTCCTGTGCTCCGAACCCAGGCATTATCGTTATCTTGTTGTTTTTGCGCCTGTCTCGCACCCAAGCCTACAGGTGCAGGACGCCCTGCGAAAGGCCGGACGGACGCCACCGCAGAACCAGGAATTAGCTGCTGATTCTGTCGATTTAATGCTCTTTTTGTGTAATTCTTCCGAAACGCGGGAGGAATTGCAGGGTGGAAAGCTTTTGGAGGATACTCGGAGAGGCGGTAGGCCTGATCCTCGCTTGGGACTCCGACCTCATCGAAATCGTCGGCCTGTCGCTCCGGGTCACGCTGAGCGCCGTCGCCATTTCCTGCGTCATCGGCCTGCCGCTCGGCGCGGCGGTGGGCGCCTTCCGCTTTCCGGGCCGAATGGCCGTCATCGTTGTGCTGAACTCGCTGATGGGGCTGCCGCCCGTTGTGGTGGGGCTGATCGCCTATCTCATGCTCTCGGCTGCCGGCCCGCTCGGCCCGCTGGAGCTGCTCTACACGCCGACGGCCATGATTATCGCCCAGACGATCCTAGTCACGCCCATCGTGGCGGCGTTGAGCCGGCAGGTGGTGGAGGACTGCTACCGCGAATATGCTGAGCAGTTCGACTCGCTCGGCGTGGGTCCGTTCGACCGGGTCGCCGCGCTGTTGTGGGACGCCCGCTACAGCCTGCTCACCGTGGCGCTCGCCGGGTTCGGCCGCGCGGTGGCGGAGGTGGGCGCCGTCATCATCGTCGGCGGCAACATCAACCATGTCACGCGCGTGATGACCACGACGATTGCGCTTGAGACCTCGAAGGGCAATCTCGAACTCGCGCTAGCGCTCGGCGTCGTGCTTCTCGCCATTGCCGTGGCGGTAAACGGGGCCGTCATGACGCTCCGGGCCTCGGCCGTCCGGATGGCCTATGCCTGAGGCGGCGTTCCATATGGCCGCACCGGCACCCCCGATGGCGGCGGACGCCCCGGCTCTGCTGAGCGCGCGGGGCCTGTGTTTCGATGCCGGCGGCAAGCGGCTGATCGACGGGGTCGATATCGACATCCGTCCCGGCAGGCGGACGGTGGTCATGGGAGCCAACGGCGCCGGCAAGAGCCTGCTGCTGCGCCTTCTGCACGGCCTGATCCGCCCGACCGCCGGCGAAGTGCTGTGGCAGGGGCGGCCCCTCGACCGCGAAGGCCGCCTCGCGCAGGCGATGGTGTTCCAGCGCCCGGTGCTGCTGCGCCGTTCGGTGCGCGCAAACCTCCGCTTCGCGCTTTCTGTGCGTGGGCTTTCAGGACCGCAACGCGCAGCGCGGGAGGCCGAGGCTATGGAGCGGTCCCGCCTCGGCGACCTGGCAAGCCGGCCGGCGCGTGTGCTCTCCGGCGGCGAGCAGCAGCGGCTTGCGGTAGTGCGCGCGCTCGCCTGCGCGCCGGGCCTTCTGTTCCTCGACGAACCGACGGCCAGTCTCGACCCGGGTTCGACCCACGCCATCGAGCAACTGGTCCTTGAAGCGCATGGGAGCGGCGTCGCCATCGTGCTTGTCACGCATGACACCGGCCAGGCACGGCGCCTCGGCGACGACCTGGTGTTCCTGCATGGCGGGCGGGTGGTGGAGACAGGACGCGCGCCGGAGGTTCTGGATGCGCCGCGCTCCGAAGCCGCCCGCGCCTGGCTCGAAGGCCGGCTCTATCTCGACGCCCCCTCCGCGCCCGGGACCTGAATCCGGATCGAAGCGCGACATGGCCGGACGCATTTTCCCTTCCCTCGCTGCCCTTGCGCTCATCGCCCTGGGCTTCATCCATCCGGCGGCGGCGGACCGCTTCATCGTCGTCCAGTCCACCACCTCGACCCAGAACTCCGGCCTCTACGACCACATCCTGCCGCTGTTCCGGGAGCGGACCGGCATTGAGGTGCGGGTCGTCGCGGTCGGCACCGGCCAGGCGCTCCGGAACGCCGCCAATGGCGACGGCGATGTGCTCCTCGTCCATGCCAGGTCCGCCGAGGAGCGCTTCGTTTCCAACGGCCACGGCATCAGCCGGGCCGACGTCATGTACAACGACTTCGTCATCGTCGGACCTGCCGAAGACCCCGCCGGCGTAGCGGGCATGGACGACGCCGTGGCGGCGCTGGCCCTGATCGCCCGGGCCGAAGCGCCCTTCGTCTCGCGCGGCGACGACAGCGGCACGCACAAGATCGAGCTCGAACTCTGGGAGGAGGCGGGCGTCGATGTCGCTGCTGCTTCGGGCGGCTGGTACCGCGAGACGGGTTCGGGCATGGGCGCCGCGCTTAACACCGCCGGCGGCATGGGCGCCTATGCGATGACCGACCGCGCCACCTGGACGGGCTTCGCCAACAGGAACGGCCAGCGGATTCTGGTCGAGGGCGACCCGAGGCTCTTCAACCAGTACGGCATCGTGCTGGTGAATCCCGAACGGCACCCGAATGTGAAAGCCGGCCTCGGCCGGCTGTTCGTCGATTGGGTGCTCTCCGAGGAAGGACAGGCGGCCATCGCGTCCTACAGGGTAGACGGCCAGCAGGTCTTCTTTCCGAACGCCGGCGGCTGATGGAAGCAAGCCGCCCTTTGCTGGCATAAGGATTGCGGCATGACACGATTCCTGCGGTTCCTGCTGGCTGTTGCGCTGGTCGGCCTCGCCATGCCGGGCGAGGCCCGCAGCATCCGGGACTCCGCCGGGAGGGTCGTGGAGATCCCGGACCGGGTGGAGCGCGTGTTTGCTGCCGGGCCGCCCGCCTCGATCCTCGTCTATGCGCTGAAGCCCGCCGCGCTGCTCGGCTGGCCGCGCGCGCTCCGGGATTACGAGAAGCCCTATATCGCCCGACCCTGGCGCGAGCTTCCCGAGACCGGGCGGCTCACCGGGCGCGGCGGCGACGCGAACCTCGAACGGGTGATCGCGCTGGAGCCGGACCTCATCGTCGATTTCGGCTCCGTGCGGGATACCTATATCGACCTCGCGAACCGCGTCCAGGACCAGACCGGCATCCCCTATGTCCTGGTCAACGGGCGGTTTTCCGAAACGGCGGCCTCGCTCCGCCTTCTGGGCGAGGCGCTGGGCGTCCCGGACCGCGGAGAGGCGTTGGCGGCGGATGTGGAGGCGACCTTCGCGGAACTCCGGGCCGCGCTCGGGGCCGTGCCCGTGAAAGAGCGCCCGCGCGTCTATCTCGCCCGCGGCCCGGACGGGCTGGAGACCGGGCTGAAGGGCTCCATCAACACGGAGATCATCGAACTCGCGGGCGGTCGCAACGTCGCCGATGTGCCCGGCCGCTACGGGCTCGTGCGGGCATCGCCGGAGCAGGTGATCGTGGCCGATCCTGACACCATCGTCACCTGGGACCGGACCTTCTACGACCGCGTCTGGCGCGAGCCGCTCTGGCAGGGGATCGCGGCAGTCCGCCGGGGCCGGGTCTATCTCTCGCCGACCGCGCCGTTCGGCTGGATCGACCGCCCGCCCTCGATCAACCGGATGATGGGCCTGAAATGGCTCGCCGGTCTCTTCTATCCCGATCTGTGGCCGGGCGATCTGCGCGCCGAGACGCGCGCCTTCTACAGGCTCTGGTACCATGTCGATCTCGGCGGGCCGGACCTCGACCGGCTCCTCGAATGGGCAAAGGGACGCGCGCCCTGAACTCCATCGGCAAGCGCGGGGAAACAAGGGCCGGAACGGCGCTCTGGCTCGCCGGCGCGCTGGTCCTCGGCAGCTTCGCCGCGCTCCTGATCGGGCCCTATCCGCTCGGGCTGATCGAAGCGGTGTCGGTGCTGACGGGCGGCGAGACCGCCGGCCGGGCGGAAACCGTGCTGCTGGCAATCCGGCTTCCGAGGGTGGCGGCCTCGCTGCTGGTCGGCGCGGCGTTGGCGGCGGCCGGCGCCTGCTACCAGACGATCTTCCGCAACCCGCTCGTCTCGCCCGACATTCTGGGCGTGTCCGCCGGGGCGGGTCTCGGCGCCGTGCTCGGGATCTTCCTCGCGCTTCCCGTCGCGGCGATCCAATTGCTGGGATTCGCCGGCGGGCTCGTCGCCGTCGCTCTCGTCGGTTTCGTCGCCGCAGCGGTGAAGACGGGAGACCGCACCCTCGTTCTCGTGCTGGCGGGCGTGGTGGTGGGCGCACTCGCCGGCGCGGCGACCTCGCTGCTGAAGGTCCTGGCCGACCCGTACGACCAGCTCCCCGCCATCACCTTCTGGCTGCTCGGCAGCCTCGCCGGGGTAAAGGCGGAGGACCTCGTGCCCGCCGCGCCGGTCGTGGCCGCCGGCCTCGTGCCGCTGGTCCTGCTGCGCTGGCGGATCAATGTGCTGGCGCTCGGCGACGAGGAGGCGCGCGCGCTCGGCGTCGAGGCCGGGCGGCTCCGCCTTGTCGTCATCCTCTGCGCCACGCTCATCACGGCGAGCGTCGTGGCAGTGGCGGGCGTCGTCGGCTGGGTCGGGCTCGTCATCCCGCATATCGCCCGCATCGCAGTCGGCCCCGGCTTCGGCCGGCTCCTGCCGGCGGCAGCCTTGCTCGGCGCCGGATACATGCTGGCGGTCGATACGCTCGCGCGCACGATTTCGGCTGCGGAAGTGCCGCTTGGCATATTGACGGCCGTGGTCGGCGCGCCCTTCTTCCTCTGGCTGCTCGCACGGGGCCGGCGCGCATGGGCATGACCGTCGAAACCCGCGATCTGGCGATCGGCTATCCGGGCCATGAGGTCGGGTCCGGCATCACGCTCGCCGCCGGGCCGGGCGCGGTGCTCTGCCTGCTCGGCCCGAACGGGTCCGGCAAGACGACGCTGTTCAGGACGCAACTCGGCCTCATTCCGGCGCGGGGCGGACAGGTGCTGCTGGAGGGCCGGCCGCTCGACCGCCTCTCGCGCGCGGAGATCGCGCAGCGTGTCGCCTATGTGCCGCAGGCGCATGCGCCGCCCTTCGCCTGGTCCGCCTTCGAGGTCGTGCTGATGGGGCGGACGGCGCGGCTCGGGCTCTTCTCGCAGCCGGGCGAGGCCGACCGCGAGGCCGCGCGGGCCGCGCTGGAGCGCCTGCGCATCGGCGGTCTCGCGGAGGCGGACTACACCCGGCTTTCCGGCGGCCAGCGCCAGCTCGTGCTGGTCGCCCGGGCGCTCGCGCAGGAAACGCCGGCGCTCATCATGGACGAGCCGACCGCCAGCCTCGATTTCGGCAACCAGGCGCTGGTGCTCCGCGAGATTGCCGGGCTTGCCGCAGACGGGCTCACGGTCATTCTCTCGACCCACGATCCCGACCACACCTTCGCCGTCGGCACCGATGTCGCCCTCTTGCACGAAGGGCGCGTGAAGGCGACAGGCCCGCCCGACGCGGCCCTCACCGAAGAGGCGCTGTCCGCCGTTTACGGGGTCGATGTCCGGGTGGAGCGGCTCGCCGACGGCAGGACGGTCTGCGTGCCGTCGCTCTCCCGTCAGGGAGAAAGCCAGCGCACCGACCCGGCTTCGGACAAATCGTAGCCGCCCATCGCGGCGGCCTTGCGCCGGAAGGCATCGCCGCCCGCAAAGGCCAAAAGCGCCTGCACCCGGCCTGTGAAATAGGCCCGCCGGTCGATCAGCAGGTCGAACCGCTCGCTGACCAGCGGGAGGAAGGGCAAGTGGAACTGGCGCGCCATCGCCTCGATGCCGGGAGCCGCATCCGCTTCGCCCGCAGCGACCGCCGCTGCCGCATCGCTCTCGGTCCGCGCCAGCTCCGCGGAGGGGACCAGGTCCGACGCCGCGAGCCCTTCCTGC
>JAPOZD010000275.1 GCA_026706245.1 Alphaproteobacteria bacterium | reverse complement strand
ATGGTCTTGACGATGAGCTCGGCCCGGACGTCCCACTTGCGGTAGTCGGCATCGACGTCGTTGAGCACCGTACCGGCCTGGTGCGGTCCGCGCTTCTCCAGGATCGCCTCATAGGTTGCGAGGTGGTCCCGGGCCCGGTCTATGTTGCGGGAGATGTCGTCACGGACGCGGACCTCGCTCTCGATCACGTCCTTGAACGAAGCAAGGAAGCGCCGTTCCTTGCCTTCGAGATGCGGGCTCGCCAGCGTGCGATATATGTCGGGCAGGAGCTCCTCGACGCCCTCCCGGTAGACCAGCACGCCGTCGTCGCCGGCGAGCGCCTCCGCTTTCTGCCAGGCATGGTGGATGCGGGCATAGTCGCGTTCGACCTGCTCGCGCGGCTCGATGACGGTATCCCCGGAGAGCGGTCCTTCAAGCTCGGCGGCCATGTCGCGGATCTCGATGCCGCCGTCCTGTTCCCTGGCGCGGTCGAGAAGCATGCTTGCAGCGCGCTCGTGGTCGCCCTCGGCGCCGAAATTCCAGACGGCGTCGGGCGGGATGCCGAGAAGCAGGTCGTCGCGGCGTCTGAGATGCGCCGGCGAATAGCGCTGCGGGCGGTGGGTGACGCAGGTCACGCCGTGGGAGGCCGCCCATTCGGCGGCATAGCGCCCGGCGCCGTCCAGGGCGATGCAGTGCAGCACCAGGGGCGTGTCGGCATGGGCGGCGCGCTCGCGGTTGAGCAGCTCGGCGATCCGGCCGGCATGCCGGCCGTGCAGGTCGCGCCCTCCGACGATGGCGACGTGGCGGCCGTCGGGCGCGAGCGCGTCCGCCTTCTCGCGCTGGAAGGCGCGGCGCTGGCGTTCGATCAGCCATTCCCCGGCGGTCTGCGTCGTCCGGCGTGCCCAGAGCAGCGGCGCGCGGTCCGTATGCGTGCCGACGGCCCGTTCGGCATAGTGGGCGAGTTCGCCCAGATATGCGCGGGCCTCGCGGAGCCTGTCGATGTTCTGCGCGTCCTTGCCGGTCCTCGACACACGCTCGACCTGCTTGTCGATCCTGCGCTCGACCTCCCGGAAGAGGGAGGCGAAACGAGCGAGGAGCCGGTCGCGGTCGGAGTGGGCGCCCTCGCCGGGATCGGCGGCGGATACGTGGTCCACGGGACAGAGGGCGGCCACGTCCTTGAACATGGTGTCGATGAGCCCGCGATGGGCGTCGCGAAGCTCCTCCTGGCGCCGCTGGACGTCCGGTCCGGAGCGGGCGCCATCGAGATGGCCGGTCCGGCGCTGTTCGCGTTCGGCACGCTGCCGGCGCATGTCCACGCGGCTCGCCACGGCGAAGGTCCGGGCAGTCTCGGCCGCTGTGTCGAGCAGCAGGCTGCGATGCGCGAGCGCCTTGTACTGCTCGTCCCGTTCCCTGAGCTCCACGTCGGTCAGCATGTGCTCGAAGGCTTGGCCCGCCTGTTCCGGGTCCTGGCCCGGTCCGCGGCTCGCCAGCGCCAGCGTCTCCTCCTCGGAGCCCGGCGCGTGGGCGAGCGTCAGTCCCGCGCGGATGCGCGCCTCGTCGGCAAGGCGCACTCCGATCCTGCCGGCCTCGCCAATGAAGATGCCCGCAGCGTTGCCGACAAGGAGATTGGGCTCCATCGCGAGCGGACCTTCCGAGGCGAGCTTGTAAACCGACAGCATGACGGACATGACGCGCTCCTGGGCGTCCGTTGCCACTTCGGTGTCCAGGCCTTCCTGCTCGCGCAGCGCCGCCAGGTTCTTCCCGGCCAGGACGCCATGGATGCGGTCGCCGGCGGCATCGAGGGCGGCGATGTGTTTCCTCGTCTCGGCCGCATGAGGGCCGGCGCGGCCGCCGGCGTCGAGTTCGGCGCGCAACTGTTCCGTCTGCTCCTCGATGCTCTCCAGGGCATCGAGGAGCTGGTCGCGGGAGAGGCTGTCGAGACGCTCGTCGGCGGCGCTGCGGACTGTCTCCCGGTGGAGCTCGGCCAGAACCGGGCGCGCCAGATGCATGAGGTTCAGGCCGTGCAGCATACCGCTCCAGCGGGTCTGCAATTGCTGCTGGCGGTGCGTCCGGCGCTGCCCGGCGTCCGGCTCCTGAGTCCTGGATACGGTCGCGGCTGTCGTCGCGGTCCGGGCCTGCGCGTCAGGCGGCCGCTGCTGCAGCTGTTGGAGCTTCTCCCATGCCGACTGCGCGGACCCGGTGGCAAGGTTGATGACGGGGATCTTCCACTCGCGAGCGATGAGGAGGCCCATGCCGGTGCCGCCCCGGATCTTTCCGTCCTCGGTCCAGCAGACCACGGCATCGACGGGACGATCCAGGTCCGGGCCGAGCAGGATGGCGACATTGCGCGCATGCATCCGGCGCACGCCCGGCCTGCACCTGTCCCAGGCGGGATGGAGCCGCTCCGCAACCGCCATACATTTCCGCATGCTCTCGTCGGACAGGGTGCGGCAGTCCGGCCCGGCAAGCTTGTTGAACCCCTCCCAGGGCAGCCACTGGGTGCGCTGCCCCTCCGGCGTACCGGCGGCGAACGCGGCGTCCGCTCCTTCGGCGCCTCCGGAGGCCAGGCGATGGCCGGCATCCGCCATCCGGCGGGCAAGAGCAGTCATGTCGGCCAGGACCGCGTCGGGCGTGTTGCGCGCGCCGATGCCGGCCCAGCGCAGCGCGCGGGGCTCCGTATCGGCCTGGACGCCTTCGGATCGGCTTTCGGTGACGTCCGCCTCGGCAGCATGCGCGGCGACGGATCGGGGATCGGGCGTCAGGGGATCGGGCCAGGCGGAGGTGCGCGCCTTGGGATCGCCCTTCCGGAGTTGCTGGCGCAGTTCCATCCAGAGGCGTCCCAGAGTGTTCCCTCCGACCAGTCTGTCGCCTTCCTGCCGAGCGCCCCAGAACGGGTCGTCGTTCGAGGAATCGACGATCGGCCGATCGCCGGTGCTTTCGAGAGCGGCGTCGACAAGCCCCGGATGGGCCTCGCGCTTCATGCGGATCGCCCAGCGCATGGCGTCGACGCGCCGGCGGTTCCAGTCGGCGTCGGGCTCGCTGGCCTCGTCGCGGCCGATCTTCGCGGCGGCGGCGGCCGATCTCGCGCCGGCGATCCGGGCCTGGACCTCGGGCGCGTGGCGGAACCTGGCTGCCTGGTAGAGATGTTCCGATGTCGCGAAGGCGCGGTCCGCCGCCAGGACAGGGGTGGGCAGGCGCGCGACATTGCTGAGAATGCCCCACCGGCCGCCCGTGTTCCGGAAGACGCAGGCCTCGCCGGCGTCGTAGCTGCGCGGACCGGCGTTCTGGCCCGGGATCTCGATGCCGTTCTGCCGGGCCAGCGACAGGAAGCGGTTGTGAGCGTTACCGGTCCCGCCGAAATCGACGACCAGGTCGGGGTTCATCGCGAGCCAGGCGTCGTCGCGGGCATGGAGGTTGAAACGCTCGTTCTCGGCGTCCCAGACCGGCGGGTTCGGCACGAGCGGCACGCCCCGGCCGGTCGCCCAGCGGTGGACGATGGCGTCGATGCCCCGGTTCCGGTCCACACCGCCCCGGTCGCGCAGCCGGGCGCCGTAATGCAGCACCATTTGCGGATGGCGGAGATGCAGCTGCGAGAGGCGGTTTTCGACAGCCCCGCGGTCCCGGTCCATGTCGAGGTCCGGACTGCCGACGACCACGACATTCGGCCCGTCGAGCTGATGCGGCGCAAGGTGTCCGAGAGCGGCGACGCGCCCGGCAGCGGCATAATGGACGCCGGCAAGGGAACTCCGGTCGCGTGGGCCCCCGGCCGCCGTCATCAACGGGTCGCGGCGCTTCCACTCGTCCTCGCCGGTGGTCTCGCACCAGAGCGCGCCGGCGGCATCGGCCGCGCGGGAGAGCTGCTGGATGCGGAGCATCGAGTCCCGGGTCTCCTCATCGAACCGGGACGCGGCGTCGGCGTCCGGATCGGGTCCGAGGGCCGGATGGTCGGTCATGCGCCGGAGCGCGTCCTCCGCAGCCCTGGAAGCGCCGGCGTCGAACAGGCGCACGGTGCGCCATGCGCCCGCGCGGCGCTCGTCCTGGAGCTGGGTTCCGTCCGGATAGATCAGTTCCAGCGCCTGGAACATGCCGGCGACGGCGCTGGCCGCCTCTTCGCGCCCGCCGGCGTCGAAGGGAAAGGTCAGGTCTTCGAGGCGGGGCAGCAGCTCCTGTTCTCCGGCCGCGTCCCGGAGCGCGGCGCGCTTCCGGTCCGCATGCTCCATGATCTCGCGGATATGGGTCACGACGTCGGGAGCGGGCTCCGGGAGCTCCCGTGCCGCGAACCAGGCCCTGGCATCCACCTGGTTGCCGAGCCCGTATGCGGAAGCGCCGGCGTTCACCGTGCCGTGGCGCGCGAGCCAGGGGCGCCCCAGAACCTCGCCATAGCGGTGCATGGCATGGTCGAAGGTCTGGCGCAGGATATCGAGCTGCAGCCGGGTGTTCTCGGCCCCCTCTGCAAGCAGGACGTCGGTCTCGCCGCCGTCGGCCTCGTTGTCGAGGGCGCGTTGCTCGCGCTGCTCCCCTGTCGGCTCCCGGAGGCGGCTCTCCAGCCGCGCTTCCAGACGGCCGACATGGCTGCGCAGCTGCTCGGCGGCGTTCCAGAGCAGGCGGTCCCGGTCAGGGGCAAGCACCGACCCGTCGGGGCAGAGGCCCGAGCCGATCGAGGCGAACAGCAGGTCGACGCCGGTGCGGGCCATGTCGATATCGCCGGCGTCGCGGCCGTCATGCTCGCGGTAGCCCGGACCGGCGCCGGGCGTCATGTTGTCGATGATGTCGGCCGTGCCGGCAGCGATTCCTTCGGAGCTGTCGTGGTCGGACATGGGCGGCGTCTCCCTGCTGGCCGGTAACTGTCGATCCGCGCCGCTCAGGCACGGGATCGCAGTCTACCGCAGCCCTCGATGCGCCTCCAATCGGAGGGGCCCGGAAGGCGTCGAATTCCGGGTAGCGCCCTGCCTGATTGCGAAAGGAACTTCGGGCTCCGGCTGCCGGTTGAACCCGGGAATTTCCCTGCGACGGCCGAGTGCGTTACATGCAGCAGAACGACCCGATGGGAGAAGCACCATGGCCCCTGCATCCGCCGGCGCGCAGCGCGCAGAGAAGCGCAGGGCCGCCCTCAGGGCGCAGGGGCGGCGGCCGATGCAGATCCGGGTTCCCGACACCCGCGCCCCCGGCTTTGCCGAGGAATGCGCGCGCCAGGCCGCGATCGTCAACGCGGCCAATCTTGCCGACCCGGAGCTGAGGCAGTTCATGGATACCGCCGCCGCCGATCTTGCCGAACATCTGGACGGCCTCGAAGCCGGCGCTCGTCAATGATCCCGATCGTCTGCAGATCGTATCGCCGGGCCTGCCGGTCGAGCCGTTACTTCGAATTCTCCGGACGCCGAGGTCGTGCAGCAGTTGGGATCTCCCGGGAGAGCCCATGGCATTGCTGGCGTCGGCAGTTGCCGGCGGCGATCCCGGCTTCGGACGTTGCCTCTCCCCGAAGGGGCGCCCTGGCGGTACCCGGCGCATTACGGTTGACTTCCGCCAGGGCGCGGCGCGGCACCGTCTGGAGGATCGGCAGAATCGGCGGCCACGCCGGGTCAGCTTGGCACAGTGCGCGAAGGAAAGTCGATTCGCCGATCGGGACCGGAACCCGTTTCCGGATCATGAAGGTGCTTCGGGTCAGGCTGAAGAGGCTGGCGCTGTGAGGCCGTTCCGTTCGTCGCGCCATAGCGGTGGCACGCGATGCGGCTGAGCAAGCACAGCGCCTACGCCCTGCAGGTGCTCGTGCATCTCGCCGTCCACAAGGAGCGCCGGTCCACCATCCGGGAGATCGCGGACCGTTACGGGATTTCCCGGAGCCACCTGAGCAAGGTCGTGTGGGAGCTGGGCCGGGCCGGGCATGTGGAGACGGTCCGCGGCAAGAACGGCGGAATCCGGCTGGCGCGGCCGGCGAAGTCGATCCGCCTGGGCGCGGTAGTGCGGCCGATCGAGCGAGCCATTCCGCTTGCCGAGTGCTTTCCCCGGGGCGCCGGCGCGTGCCGGATCGCTTCCTGCTGCCGGTACCGGCCCGTTCTCGCAGAAGCCGAGAAGGCCTTCTTCGCGGCGCTCGACCGCTACACGGTGCAGGACCTCGTGCGGCGCGACCGGATAAGAGAAGGCGAATCCCGAGGCATGGAGCCGACCGGGCCGATGCGGTCACATTGACCTGTCGTATCCCTGCTCGAGCGCCCGCCGGCGGTTGATGTCTTCGCCCTGGTATTGCCAGGTCACCTCGGACAGATTCGTGAGGCTGTGGGCCAGGTTCTTCGGCAGGCCGGCGGAGAGCCGCGACAGGGAGCGGGTTTCGCCGGCGTCGACCGCGTGGCGGGCATATGAGCGGAAGACGGCGAGGGTCTCTCCGGGCCAGGCACGGTTCCTGCGGGCGAGTTCGGCGAGCGCTTCGCGATTGCGCTCGTCTTCGGGCCTGATGACGGCGCCGAACAGGGTGGCGAGGCGTTCGGGATCGTGGCGCTGGTCCGCGGCGGCAAACGCGCCGGCGTCCGGGGTTTCGATCCGGTAGGGTTCGGCCTCCGGGTCGCGGGCGGCGCTGCGGATCGCCTCGAACTCGGCCATGAGGTCGGCCATGTCGATCCACCGGCGGTCGAGATGGTCGTTCAGAGCGGCGCTGCCGGTCGAACGCCAGTCCTGGAACTTCTTGACGAATTGTTCGGCCCTGACGTCCCACCGGCGGTAGTCCGGATCGAAGTCGTTGAGGGCTCGCGGCGCTGGAGCGGGTGCGGCGCGGCGGGCGGGTATGTCGTCTTCGGCCCCGACAAGCCGGCGGACGCGGCCGAAAAGGCCCGGGCTCGAGTCCTGCTCGTCCAAGGCCGGGGCGGGCGGTTTCGGGGCAAGGGCGCGGTCGACTATAGCCGGGTATTCCCGGAGATGGGCCCGAGCCTCGTCGATGGTGCGGGAGATATTGTTGCGCGTCCGGATTTCGCTTTCGATGACGCTCTGGAAATCTTCAAGGTAGCGGCGGCCGTCGGCGGCAAGCCAGGGCGTCGCCAGCAGCCGCGCGGCTTCGGTTCCCAGCGCCTCAATGCCAGGCTCATTGATGAGGGCGCTGTCGATGGCGGTGTCGAGGGTCCTGTCGATGGCATCATGAATGCGCAGGTAGTCCCGGGCGACCTGGAGCTCGGGCGTGTCGGCCCATGGCAGATCTGCAGCCGTGACGCTGTTGTCGGCGCGGGCCTGGTGATGGGCCGCCAGGACGCCCTGGAAAACCTCCTTCTCTTGGGCAGGCAGGACGTCGTGCGACGCAAGTGCTTCAAGTACGGCCATGTGTTGGCCGAGGCGCCGGGTCGGCAGGGTCGAGCCGGGAAGGTCGGCCTCCCGTTCGGCGATGGCGCGTTCTTCATCGAACAGATTGTCGAGGAACCGTCCATAGACCTCATTGCGCGAGGGCGCCTCCGCGAGGCGGCTCTTCCAGCCTGCCATGTCGAAATCTATCGGCCGTCCTATGGCGGGCGGTAGGCTCGCAAGCATGTCCGCGAAGGCGTCGATGCGCCCGCCCAGCCGAAGGTATCCGTCGAGCTGCTCGATGTTGCGGGCGCGGCCGTCCCCGCTGCCGGCAACGGCGCGGAAGGCATCGTTCAGGTGCCATTCGAGACCCCGGAGATGCGACTGGAGATGCTCGCGCCATTTCTTGGCCAGGTCAGGGCGGGAGCCCTCCAGCTCCGCGGCGAAGGCGGCCGTGCGCAGGACGAAATCGCGGTGGTCCGGACGGTCGAGCAGGGAGGCCTGGTCGGGAAGGAAGTAGGGTTTGATCTCTCTCCAGGCCTTGTCGAGGGCAAGATGTTCCGCCCGCTCTGCGGCGGCCTTGTCGGGGAGCCACTGGCCGTCCGTGCGGGTGACGCCGGCTGCTTCGCGCGCCGTCTCCCAGGATTTCAGCAGCTTCTCGAGCCCGGCGCTCGCGTCGCGGTCCCCGAACTCGACGACCGTCCTGAGCCCGGTAGCCGCCTTGAGGGTCTCCATGTGCTTGTGGAGGCGCCGGGTCGGCAGGGCGGAGTCGGGGAGGAGGGTCTCGCGGGCGCGGATGGCGGCGTCCTCGGCCCGTATGGACCTGAGCAGCATGCCGGACGCTTCCTCCGTATTCGGCGTCGCGTTCAGCCAGTCCTGCCATTTGCCCCGGGCGAGGCCCGGCACGGCGAAGGCTTCGGGCAGCGTCATGAGGATGTTGGTGAATCTGGCGGCGCGGCCCCGCAGGCGGTCGTATTGCTCCAATTCCCCGTAGCGCCAGCCGGGTGCGGCGGTCGGCATGCGGACGGCGGAGCGGGCCGCCTCCAGCGCCGTGTCCAGCCCTCGCAGCTCCCGGACCAGGAATGTCGCCTGTTTCCTTGCGGTATCGGCGTCAAGCGAGGGGTCCAGGGCCTGCTCGGCGGTGTATTCGATCACCCGCCGGGCTTCGTAAAGGTCGAGCGCGGCCAGCGGCTCTTCGCGCGCCGCTTCGCGGATCCGGCGCCAGCCCTCGCGGAGTTCGCGGCCGGCCTCGATGCGGCGTCCGATCTGTTCGTCCGTGGGCCAGGGCGCGTCGGTGCGCGTGATGTTGGCTTGCCGGCGCGCCTGGCGGTGCTGCCGGACAAGGCGGCGGATTTTCTTGCGCGACTCGTCACCGAAGCCGTCGAGCGCCGCCGTGGCGTTCAGAGTGGCCATGTGGTCCGCGAGCCTCCTGGTCGGCAGGGTGGAGCGGGGCAGCCGCTCTTCGCGCCGCCGCATGAGCGCCTCCTCCGCGCCGAACGTCTCTATGAGGCGCATCAGGACGTCCTGGTAGCTCGGCGCCGCATTGATGCGCCGGCTCCAGAGCGTGCGCTCGGCCCTCATGCCGCCCGGAAGCGCGATGCCGTCATCGAGCGCAGCCCGAAACGCCTCCGCCCGCCGCAGCAGGCGACCGTAGCTGGATGCCCTGTCCGGAGACACCCGCGCGACGGCTCCCCACCATCCCTGCGGGCCCGCCTTCCGCCAGGCCTCTGTCAGTTCGGCCCCGATCGCGGCGTAATGGCCGTCGAGGAAGCTGCGCCAACTGCGGGCGGTGCCGCGGTCGATCTCCGGGTCGAACGTGAACGCCACCGTCCGGCGAAGAAGCCCGGCATGCTCCGGATCGTCCAGGAATGCCAGCGGCTCCCCGCCGGTCCGGGCGCGAAGCGCGGTCCAGTCGGCTTCGAGCGCCTGGGAGCGGCTCCGGCTCC
>JAPOZD010000058.1 GCA_026706245.1 Alphaproteobacteria bacterium | reverse complement strand
TCAGGCCACGCAATCAATCAGGTTGACAACTTCCACGGCCCGACGGAACCATTACACGCCTCCCGCCGCCCGGGGCCGTCCTGATATTGAAAAAATCTGCATTCGATTTGATGACGGACGCGTAGTAGGACCAAGAAACAGACACACGAAGATGCTGATAATAAATGATAAATCACGGTTTTGAAAAAACTTGAGCCGGGGCCCACTCCAGCGCCGTGTCATGGGATGTCATGTTTTGTCATGGTCCGGGGCTCACTCCCCGTCTTCGGGCGGGTCGTCGGCGGGGGCGGGTCGCCTGCCGGTGCGTGCGCTCCAGCCGGAATGACGCCGGGCGTCCGGGACGACGCCGGCGGGACGGGCGGGCTGTTGCAGCGTGTCATGGAATGACATGTTAACTCGTGTTTTGTCATGGTAGTGGTTGCGGAAGGCTTCCTGTCGGGAGGAGGGGGCGAGGGTCGGGTCAGGACAGAGCATGGGCGGCGGCTCCTTCGTTCGGCTCGTGTTCATCCGGCGCTCCGGCCCGGCATCGGAGCGACCCTTTATCGCGCGCATTTGCGTGCGGGCGCGGGCGCGTGTTGGCGCCGGCGCGGTTCGCGCGCCTGATTGCGCGCGCACGAGGCAGGCACAGGACGCACCTCACCTGTCGGCTGAATCGGGGTCGGTCCGCACCGGGCCGGCGCGGGCGGGACGCGGTCCATGGATGTCGCTTCCCTCGGACCCATCATAGCACATTTTCTGAAAATGCAAGCTATATGAAGAAATATAACTTAAATATCATGAACAATCTCGTTCCTGCCTCGGCCGGCTGCCGGATTCCCCGCTCGAGGGTAGGGACAGGCGGAGGCCGGGGCGGCAGTCCTCGCGCTTGTTTCGTCCCGATCCAACGGGATCGGATGTCGTACCGGGCGGACCTACACCCCTCCCCAGATTTCCTCGGCAAGCGTCACCACCAGTTCGAGCTTCCGCCGCTGGTCGTCATGGCTGATTCTGTTGCCGTGCTCGGTCGAGGCGAAGCCGCATTGCGGCGCGATGCCGAGCTGGTCGAGATCGACATATCGGGACGCCTCGTCGAACTTCCGCTTGAGGCCGTCAATGCTCTCGAGCTCGGGCGTCTTGGTGGTGATGAAGCCCGGCAGGACGCGCTGGCGGCCTTTGGCCAGCAGACCCAGCGGCTCCAGCCCGCCGGCGCGCTCGGTGTCGTATTCCATGAAGAAGATATCGACCCCGGTCCGGTTGAAGACGGCGTCGGCGGCCGGGTCGTAGGCGCCTTCCGCGGCGTGAGCGGACTGGAAATTGCCGCGGCAGAGATGCATCGCGACCGTCATGTCGTCCGGGCGGTCCCTGATCGCCTCGTTCATCATCCAGGCATAGCGGTCGATCAGCCGGTCCGGGTCATGGCCTTCCTGCTGCTTCCGGGCGCGGTGCTTCGGGTCGCAGAGATAGGCGAAGAAGATGTCGTCGAGCTGGATATAGCGGCAGCCGGCGGCGTAGAACGCCCCGACGGCCTTGCGGTAGGTGGCCGCGATGTCCGCGAACAAGAGGTCGATGTCCCTGTATTCCGGCACATGAATGTCGTCCGGCGCGAGCCGGAAATGGCAGCAGCTCGGGCCGGGAATCGAGATCTTGGGCGCCACCGTCGTGTTGGCGGCCACGAATTTGAAGTGGTCGAGCATCGGGTGGTCGTCGGGAAAGTCGAGCCGGGCCGTAATCGTCGGGTAGAGGGGCGGAAGGCGCACGCCGGCGAACTGCACGCCCAGCTCGCGCGTCTCGAACTCGAACCCGGTCAGCATCTCCATGAAGTCGTAATGCCAGAACAGGCGGCGGTACTCGCCGTCGGTCACCGCCTTGAACCCGATATCCTCCTGCATGCGGATGGCTTGCGTGATCGCCTCGTCCTCGATGGCGCGCAGCTCGTCGGCCGGCATGGTCTTCTCGTCGAGGCACTTGCGGCGCGCCTCGACGACGCCGGGCGGGCGCAGCAGGCTGCCGACATGGTCGGCGCGGAAGGGCGGTCGCCGTTCGCTCATTGCATCTCTCCGCTTGTTTCGGTCTCTGACCGGGCGAGCAGGCGCTGGAGCAGGGCCTCGTCCACGCCCGCCTCGCGCAGCACTTCCTCGCTGTGCTGCCCCGGCAGGGGCGGCGGCCGGTCGATGGCGCCGGAACCGTGCGCCAATTTAAAGCCGGACCCCACCAGCCGCATCGGCCCCCAGGGGCCCTCGACGTCCTGCAGCACGTCGCGGTGGGCGAGCTGACGATGGCCGACCGCGTCCGCGATGCTGCGAATTCGAGCCGAAGGCGCGCCCGCCTCCTCCAGACGGTCTTCCCAGACCTCCGCGCCGCCGTCCGCAAAGGCCGCCTCGACGATCTCGCGCAGCTCGTCGGCATGGGCCGTGCGCGCGTCCCAGTCGGCGAATCGCGGGTCATCGAGCAGGTCCTCGCGCCCGAGGGCCGCGCACAGCGCCCGGAACTGCTTCTCGTTGTTGACGGCAAGGAGGAGATGGCCGTCGCCTGCCCTGAACAGGTTGGCGGTCGGCTTGCGGCTCACGGCCTGGTTGCCGTACTGGCCCTGCAGGTGGCCGGCGACGAGATATTCGACCACCGCAGGCGACATGAAGGAGAGTGCGGCGTCGAGCATCGCCACATCGACCATCTGGCCCCTGCCCGTGTGGCTGCGCTGGAAAAGTGCGCTCGCCACCGCGAAGGCGGCGGTCATGCCGCCGATGGCATCGCAGACCGCGAAGCCGGCCCTGACCGGCCCGGTCTCGGCATGGCCGGTGACCGACATGATGCCGGAGGTGGCCTGGATCCGCCCGTCATAGGCCGCCGTCTCCCGATCGGGCCCGTTCTGGCCGAAGCCGGAAACCGCGCAGTAGATGAGCCGCGGGTTGATGTCCGAGAGCGCCTCGTAGCCGAGGCCGAGCCGGTCCATCACGCCCGGGCGGAAGTTCTCCATCACGACATCGGCGCCCTTCGCCATATGCCGGAGCGCGGCCACGGCGTCCGGGTCCTTCAGGTCGAGAGCGAGATTGCGCTTGTTGGCGTTGGCGGACGCCCACATCGGCGCCATCGCGCGCTCCGCCCAAAGCTTCGAGGGCGGGGAGAAGCGCATGTCCTCGCCGCCCGGCCGCTCGATCTTGATGACATCCGCGCCGAGCAGGGCGAGCTGGTAGCTGCCGAACGGCCCCGCGAACACCTGGGTGAAGTCGAGGACGCGGATGCCGGAAAACGGCCTGGTCATGTTGCGGGTCCTTCCTCGTGCGCTATGCGCCGGCCGCCCTTCACGCCGCAGGGACCACCGGCGCGGGCGGGGGCGTTTCGGCGGGGGTTATCTTCTCAAGCTCGTCTTTCAGCCTCCGTTCCGCATGCCGCAGATCGTGGTTCTGCTGCATCCTGAGCCAGAGGCCCGGACCGTTGCCGACGAGCCTGCCGATCCTGAGCGCCATTTCAACGGAAACGGGATGCGTGCAGGCCAGAACCCGGTGAAGGTGCTGGCGCGAGACACCGAGCCGTTTCGCCGCAGCTCCGGTGGACAGCCCCAGAGCCGGCAGAACGTCTTCGCGCAGAACCTCTCCGGGATGGACCGCAGGACGCTGGAGCGGGCGCTCCACGCGATATTCCGTCATTTCGTCTTCTCCTCAGTGATACTGCTCCAGATCGACACGCAGCGCCTCGCCGTCCCGCCATTCGAACGTGATACACCAGAGGCCGTTGACATGGATGGTGAAGCGTCGGGGCGTTCCCTGGAGACTGTGAAAATCGAAGCCCGGAACACGGAGGTCGGCCGGCGATTCGGCCTGGTCCAGAACTTCCAGCCGGCGCAGGCAGCGCGCATGCAGGCTCGGTTGGACATGATGGCTTCGGCCCCGTTCGAACAATTCGGCAAGACCCTTGTGCCGGAAGCTCCGGATCATGCCTGACAGTAACACACCATGTTACAGAGTCCAGAAAGTCTTTGCGTATGAGCGGGCCCGGCGAAGACCTGGGTGAAGTCGAGGATGCGGATGCCGGAAAACGGCCTGGTCATGTTGCGGGTCCTTCCTCGCGCGCTATGCTCGCGCCACCATAACGCCGAAAGGGAGCAATGAGGCCATGGGCGCGCTGGACGGGGTCAGGATCGTGGAATTCGCCGGCATCGGGCCGGGGCCGTTTTGCAGCATGCTGCTTGCGGACATGGGCGCGGATGTGCTGCGGGTGGACCGCGCGGCCAATGTCGGCAGGGAGGCCGAGCACCCGAAGTTCAACACCCTGCTCCGGAGCCGCAAGAATGTCGCCATCGACCTCAAGCATGTGGAAGGGCGGGAAACGGCGCTCCGCCTCTGCGACGGCGCGGACGCCATCGTGGAGGGTTTCCGGCCGGGCGTCATGGAGCGCCTCGGCCTCGCGCCCGGCACGCTGCTCGAGCGCAATCCGAAGCTCGTGATCGGGCGCATGACGGGCTGGGGCCAGACCGGACCCATCGCGCATACTGCCGGGCACGACATCAACTACATCTCGCTCTCCGGCGCGCTCTATTCCATCGGCGAGGAGGACGGCCCGCCCGTGCCGCCGCTCACTCAGGTCGGGGATTTCGGCGGCGGCGCCCTCTATATGGCCGTCGGCATGCTGGCCGGCATCATCAGCGCGCGCACGACCGGCAAGGGCCAGGTGGTGGACTGCTCGATGGTCGAGGGTTCGGCCTCGCTGATGACCCCCATGTATGGCGCGCTCGCCTCCGGCGCCTGGATCGAGGAGCGCGGCAAGAACCGCCTCGACAAGGGCGCGCATTACTACAATGTCTATGAGACCGCGGACGGCAAGCACATCTCCGTCGGCTCCATCGAGCCGCAATTCTATGCGCTGCTGCTCAAGCATACCGGCCTTGTCGACGCCGACCTGCCGGACCAACTCGACCGGCCCCGCTGGCCCGATACGCGCGAGCGCCTGCGCGGGATTTTCAAGATGAAGACCCGCGAGGAGTGGACGGCGATCATGGAGCAGACCGACATCTGTTTCGGCCCGGTGCTCTCCATGTCCGAGGCGATGGAGCACCACCACAATGTCTTCCGGGGCAGCTTCGTCGAGGTGGACGGCGTGCGCCAGCCCGGCCCGGCCCCGGTGTTCGAAGGCACGCCGAGCGGCGTTTCCAGGGCCCCGGCCCATGCCGGCGAACACACCGACGAGGCGCTCGGCGACTGGGGCTTTGCGGCTGACGAAATCGCCCGCCTGAATGCCGCCGGGGCCGTGAAGCAGCGCTGACGCGGCCGCGTTCCGCCCCATGATGCCCGCGCCGGCGCCGGTCCGCACCGACATCCTGCTGATCGGCGGCGGCCACGCGCATGTGGAGGTGCTGCGCCGCTTCGCCATGCTGCCGGTCCCCGGCCTGCGGCTGACCCTGGCGACGCGCGACCTGGCCACGCCCTATTCCGGCATGCTGCCGGGGCTGGTCGCGGGCGCCTACAGCCATGAAGAGGCGCATGTCGATCTGGCGCCGCTGGCCGCCTTTGCCGGCGCGAGGCTGGTGCACGGGGCGGTGACGGGCCTCGACCTCGACCGCAACGAAGCCCTGATAGACGGCCGGCCGCCGCTCGCCTTCGACCTTGTCTCGCTCGATATCGGGTCTGCGCCGTCCCCGGCGGGCATCGAAGGCGCCGAGCACGCCCTGCCGGTCAAGCCGGTGGACCGGTTCCTCGAATGCTGGGCGGCGGTCGAGGACCGGGCGGTCGAGGCCGGCGGGCGGTTCCGGCTTGTCACCGTGGGCGCAGGCGCGGGCGGTGTCGAGCTCACGCTTGCGCTGAAACGCAGGCTGGCGGCGCGTCTGGCGGAACGCGGCATGTCGGCGGAAGGGCTGCAGCTCACGGTCGTCTCGGACATGAACGAGGTGCTGCCGGCTTACGGCCGGGCGGCGCGCCGGAGGATCGAGGCCGCGCTGCATCGTTGCGGGATCGAGCCGCGGACGGGCGTGCGGGTGGCGGCGGTCGCGCCCGACGGCGCTGTGACGGAGACCGGCGAGATGCTGCCGGCGGACGCGGTGGTCCTGGCGACGCCGGCGGCCCCGGCCGGCTGGGTTGCGGCCTCCGGGCTTGCGGTGGATGAGCGTGGTTTCGTCAAGGTAGGGCGGGACCTCTGCTCCCTCAGCCACCCGCAGGTCTTCGCGGCGGGGGATATCGCCGCGTTCGGCGCGCGCGCCCTGCCGAAATCGGGCGTCTTCGCGGTCCGCCAGGGGCCGGTTCTGGCGGAAAACCTGCGCCGGCTGGCGACGGGCTCCGGCTCCCTGCGCCCCTACAAGCCGCAGAAAC
This sequence comes from Alphaproteobacteria bacterium, assembly GCA_026706245.1. Taxonomy (GTDB): domain Bacteria; phylum Pseudomonadota; class Alphaproteobacteria; order Bin95; family Bin95; genus Bin95. The sequence goes on along the minus strand of JAPOZD010000058.1, from coordinate 3,037 downwards.
GGACGCTCGCGCTGATTTCGACGGAGAGCGGGCAGGCGGTCGCCTCCTGGGGGCCGTTTGCCGCCGCCGGCGGCTGGGCATGGCGCTGGAAGGACCGCATCGACCGGCGCTGGATGGACCGCTACCGCGACCTGCCGGCGATGCCGGGGGCGGAGGACATGCGCTGCGGGGGCTGCGGCGCGAAGCTGCCGGCGGACCCGCTGGCGCGCGTGCTGGCCCGGCTGGAGGTCGCGCCGCGCGAGGATGTGGCGCTCGGCCTCGGCGATGACGCCGCGGTCGTGCGGCCGCCGCCCGGCCGGGTCGCCGTCCGCACGGCGGACCAGTTCCGCGCCTTCATCGACGACCCCTGGCTCTTCGGGCGCATCGCTGCGAACCACGCGCTCGGCGACCTCTACGCCATGGGCGCCGAGCCGCAGACCGCGCTCGCGCTCGCGACCTTGCCGCACGCGCCCGACGACAAGCTGGAACGGGACCTCGAAGCGCTGTTGCGCGGCGCGCTGGAGGTGTTGGACGACGCCGGTTGCGCGCTGGTCGGCGGCCACACGGCGGAGGGGGCGGAACTGGCGCTCGGATTCGCCCTTGACGGCCACGGCCGCGAGGACCGGCTGACGGGCAAGGACGGGCTGGAAGCCGGGGACCGGCTCGTGCTCGCCAAGCCGCTCGGGACCGGCGCGATCCTCGCCGCGCATATGGCCGGCCGCTGCCGGGGCGCGTGGCTGGGGGCGGCGCTGGCTGCCATGCAGCAGTCCAACCGCGGGGCGGGCGAGGCGTTCCGCGCGCATGGCGCGGTCGCCGTCACCGATGTCACCGGCTTCGGCCTTGCGGGCCATCTCGGCGAAATGCTCCGGGCCTCGGGCCGCGCGGCCGCTCTGTGGCCCGGCGCCCTGCCCGTGCTGCCGGGCGCCCGCGACCTCATCGCGCGCGGCATCCGCAGCACACTGCACCCCGCGAACGAGGCAGCGGCAGAGGCCTTCGACCCCGAAGACTGCCCGGTGCTGTTCGACCCGCAGACGGCCGGCGGGCTGCTGGCGGGCGTGCCGCGAGACCGGGCGGCCGACTGCCTCGCCGCGCTCGCCGCCGCCGGCTACGCGCAGGCGGCGGTCGTCGGCGAGGTGCTGCCGGGGCCGCCCGGAGAGCTCTCCCTGTCAGCGGAAGCCGCTGTTCAGCGGCCCGGCTGCGGGACCACGCGCAGATAGGGCTTCTGCTCGTCCCAGCCGTCGGGGAACAGCTCCTTCGCCTGCTCGTTGGTGAGCGCCGGCAGGATGATGACATCGTCGCCCTGCTGCCAGTTTACCGGCGTCGCCACCTTGTGCGCGGCGGTGAGCTGGAGCGAGTCCAGCGTGCGCAGGATCTCGTCGAAATTGCGCCCGGTGGAAGGCGGGTAGGTGATCGTCGCCTTCACCTTCTTGTCAGGCCCGATGAAGAACACCGAGCGCACCGTCACCGTCTCGGCGGCATTGGGATGGATCATGTCGTAGAGCGTGGACACGTTGCGGTCATGGTCGGCGATGATCGGGAAGTTGACCGCCTGGCCCTGGGTTTCCTCGATATCGCCGGCCCATTCCCTGTGGCTGCCCAGCGGATCGACGGAAAGGCCGATAATGCGGCAATTGCGCTTCTCGAAATCGCCCTTGAGACGCGCGGCGGCGGCGAGTTCGGTCGTGCAGACCGGGGTGAAGTCGGCGGGATGGGAGAAGAGGACGCCCCAGCCATCGCCGAGATAATCGTGGAAGGAGACCTCGCCGTCGGTGGTTTCCGCCGTGAAGTCCGGAGCATCGTCGCCAAGACGCAGAGACATGGTGTTTCCCGTGTGGTTTTCGGTTGACCGGCTTTGCCGCGGCGGCTTCAGGACGCCCCGGCGGCCGTGCCGCTCATGTAGGTCTGGCGATGCGCTTCGTAAAGGGCGATGCCGGCCGCGACGGCAACATTGAGGCTGTCGGCACCGCCGCTCATCGGTATCGCGGCCTCGAAGTCGCAGGCGCGGCGCACCAGGCGGCGGATGCCGGCGCCTTCCGCTCCCAGCACCAGGCCGATTCGGCCGGTGAGGTCGAGGCGCGCAAGCGGCAGGTCGGCCGTCCCGTCAAGCGCGGCGAACCAGTATCCGGCCGTCTTCAGGCGCTCGAGCGTGCGGGCGAGATTGACGGTGCGGGCGAGCGGCACGCGCTCCAGCGCCCCGGCCGCGGCCTTGGCCAGCGCGGCGGTCTCCGCCGGCGCGCCGGCGGCCGGCATGATGACGGCGCGCACGCCGAAGGCCGCGGCCGAGCGGAGCACCGCGCCTACATTGCGCGGGTCGTTTACCCGGTCGAGCAGCAGCAGGCGCGCCGGGCCGGGCTCCGCCGCGATGGCGTCGAGGTCGGGCGGGGGCAGCGGCTCGCAATGGAGCGCGATGCCCTGGTGGACGGCGCCGGTGCCGAAACGCCGGTCGAGCAGGCGGCGCTCCACCGTTTCGACGGGAATGCCGCGCCGGCGGGCTGCGGCCTCCGCTTCCCCGGCCTCCGTCTGGAGGAGCCGGCAAACCCTGCGGGAAGGGTTCGCCAGGGCCGCGGCCACGGTGTGGCGGCCATGAAGCCAGAGTTCGCCGGCAGCGGGCGGTTTGCCGCGATTTTGGGTCCGATTGGCCATTGACATTCCGATGCGACCATACCATTTTCGCCCGCCGTTTCGGGGACGGAACGGAGGGGTGCCCGAGTGGCTAAAGGGGACGGGCTGTAAACCCGTTGGCGTTGCCTACGTTGGTTCGAATCCAACCCCCTCCACCATTCGGACGGCCCGGACGACGGTCGAACGGCGGGGTATGAGCGCAGCGCAGGACTGCACGGACGGAAACCGGGACGGAGCGTCGGCGGGTGTAGCTCAATGGTAGAGCCCCAGCCTTCCAAGCTGGTTGTGCGGGTTCGATTCCCGTCACCCGCTCCAGCTTCGGCCGGGACGAACGGAACCGACTAGAAACCGGAACCCAGGTATCGCAGCGGGGCGAGGTCGATGGGCAAGGCTCGATTTGAGCGGACGAAGCCGCATTGCAACATAGGGACGATCG
>JAPOZD010000298.1:5954-9325 GCA_026706245.1 Alphaproteobacteria bacterium | reverse complement strand
CACCTCGGCAGACCCCGCTCGTCATAGAGGAAATCGCCAAGCTCAACCGCCGAAGGACCGGGTCCCATCAGCTTGGCGCAACGCTCCGCTGCGGCGCGCAGATCTCGACGCCGCTCCTCAATGTCACGGGCCCGTTCCTCCCGCTCCAGCCGTTCCCGCAGCGCCACGGTTATCGCGCCGGTCTTGGTCTCGCCGGTCAACCGGGCCAGTTCGGCGGCGAGCCGGCAGGTTTCCTCGTTCTTGATATTGAGGCTCATGGCAATCGCCCAGGGTAGAATTCCGGTTTGCCGTTCTACCCTAACCGCGACCCAGCTCCTCGCGCAACAGCCGTTTCAGCACCTTGCCGGAGGGATTGCGCGGCAGTTCGGCCCGGAGGTGGAGTTCCTTCGGCACCTTGAAGCCGGCGAGCCGGGCGCGGCAATGGCGCTGCAGTTCCTCCAGGGTCAAGGATGTGCCGGGCCGGAGCGCCACGACCGCGGCCGGCCGCTCGCCCCAGCGCTCGTCCGCGAGGCCGATGGCCGCCGCCTCATGCACGGCCTCATGCTCGTAGAGCACGCGCTCGATCTCCGACGACGCGATGTTCTCGCCGCCGGAGAGGATCATGTCCTTGCGCCGGTCGGTGAGGTAGAGGAAGCCCTCCTCGTCCATATAACCGACATCGCCGGTTCTCAGCCGGTCGCCGAAAAACGCTTCGGCCGTCCGCTCCGGGTCGCGCCAGTAGCCGCGCGTGATCTTCGGGCCCCTCAGGCAGATCTCGCCCTCCCCGCCCGGCGCGAGCGCACGTCCCGCCTCGTCGCGTATCGTCACCTCGACATGGGCGATCGCGCGGCCGACCGAGCCGATCTTCTCCAGTTCGCGCCCCGCCTCCATCAGCGTGTCGCCGCCGACGCTTTCCGTGAGCCCGTAGGCGTCGATATAGCGGGCGCCCGGAAAGGCGGCGGCGAATTCGCGGATGCGCGATTCGGGCGTGCGCTCGCCGCCGCCGATCACCCATTCGAGCGCGCTCGCATCGAAGCGGCCGAGTTCAGGGTCGGCGAGCACGCCGTTGGTGATCGTGGGCGCGAGCCAGGCGCCGGTGGCGCGCTCCGCCTCCAGCGTCTCCAGGATCGCGCGCGGCCGCGCCTCCCGGTGGAGCAGGATGCAGCCGCCCCGGCGCCAGACATCGATCCCCGGCAGGTCGAAGCCGCCGACATGGTAAAGCGGCCCCACCACCAGCAGCCGGTCGTCGGGCCTGCCGCCGAGCGCCGCGGTCTGGTCCATGCATTTCCAGTAGAAGTTCGTGTAGCTGTGCTGCACGCCCTTCGGCCGGTCGGTGGTGCCGGAGGTGTACATGAGCCGGAAGACATCGTCGGGCGCGGCTTCGGCTGCGGGCGGGGCGCCGGCTCCGGCGCTCAGCCGCCGGCTGTCGCGCGCCGTCCTGGCGTCGAGCGGCGTAAAGGGCACGCGCGCCGCTTCCGCCGCCCCGGCGGCGGCATCGAGTTCCTCGTCGGCGAACAGGCGCCGGGCGCCCGCATGGTCCAGGATCCAGGCGATCTCGTCGGCGGCGAGGCGGAAGTTGAGCGGCAGAAAGACCGCGCCGACATGGCTGGCGGCGAAGGCGAGGTCGTAGAAGGCGGGGCTGTTCCTGAGGCAGGCCGCGACGACATCGCCGGGGCCGAGGCCGAGCGCCGCCAGCCTGCCGGCCATCGCCGTCATGTTGTCCAGAAGCGCGCCGTAGCCGAGCCGGAGGTCTTCATAGACGAGCGCCTCGCGCTCCGGCGTGCGCCGGGCATGGAAGGCGATGAAGCTCGTGAGCGCAATCATGGCGCCGCCGAGCTTCGCCGCCCCGCCGGGCCGATGCAAGCCTGCCGGGCGGCGCACAAAAGAACGGCCGGCATGGACGGGGAAGGTCCATGCCGGCCGCGAGGCACAGGAAGGAGTCCGAGGGGACATGACGGCGCCGGAGCCGGAAACCCCGCCGCCGGATGCCAATATCGCCGCCAAATAGGGCGCAAATGCGGCGTGTTCCTGTCTCAGGCGTAATAATGGATTTCGAGCAGCATGCAGCCGCCGTCGGAGCGGAACGGCCCGTGATACGCGCCCGGCGGGCGGCAGGCATAGGTGTTGGGCGCGAAGCTCTCGGCCTCCGCACCCGTGCCGACCACCAGATCGCCCGAGAGCAGATAGACCTCCTCCCAGTAGTCATGCACGAAGGGCTCGGTCGTGAACGCGCCGGGCGCAAAGCGCAGCAGGCGCGACCGGCTGCCCTCGCCGGCGGCTTCGTCCAGCCCGCCCGCCAGGATTTTCTGCTCGATGCCGGCCGGATAGCCCTGCGGCACCTCCCAGCCCGAGTCCAGATCGACCTTGTGGAACTCCAGATGCCCCTTGTCGAACATCGCCCGGCCCTCCTGCCTGCCCCGGTCGGTTGCGCGGCGTCCACTCTGCCACAGGGAGCCCGCCTGCGGAATGCGGGGAGCGGTCAGGCGGGCCGGACGTCGCCGCCGGGGTCTCCCTTGATGCGGAACTCCGCGCGGCCATAGCCGGCTTCGGCGGGAATGCGCATGATCCGTCCGCCCTCCACGAACTCGACCTCGGGCAGCACGGGCACGACCGCCGCCGCGGCCGCCGCGCCGCGCGCCTCGGCCACGGTCCGCGAGCGGGCGAGCTTCTCCATGTTGAGCCTTGTCGGGAAGAGCACCGTGTAGCGGCCGTCGGCCTGCCCCTGCCGGAGCGCCTCCCAGGAAATCCAGACCGAATCGACCGACTCGCGCCCGTCATGCGCCGCCGCGCGCACTTGCGCCGGCGGGGCTTCGGCGAGGTAGAAATGCGTGTCGAAGCGCTTCGGCATGTGCTCGGGCGTCACCCAGTGGGCGAAGCGGGTGAGCGCGTCGGTCGCGAATTCCAGGTCCTCGGCCTCGGCCATCTCGGCCATGGCGGCATGGTCCTGCTCAAGCGCGAGCCGCCAGCGGTCCCGGAGCGCCGCCAGCCGGTCCGGCCCGACAAACGCCTCGCTGCCCCGCTCGCGGGCCAGCAGCACGCCCGCTTCCTCGAACGCCTCGCGCACGCAGGCCGTGCGGATCGCCAGCGCGGCGTCGGAAAGCGCCTCGGCGCCCCGGCAGCGGGAGCGGAGCCGGGCATCGCGGTCCGCGTCCTCGACTTTGCCGCCGGGAAAGACAAGCGCGCCCGTGGCGAAATCGATCCGGTGGTGGCGCACCACCATGAAGACCTCGATGCCCTCCGGCCCGTCGCGGCCGAGCATGAGCGTTGCCGCGAGCCGGGCCTCGACGGGCTCGCCGCTCAATTCTCGCGGCCCTTCATCATGCGCACGGCCTTGTAGCTCACCACCGTCTCGCCGCGCTGGTTCACCACATCGTTCCGCGTCGTCACGATGC
>JAPOZD010000298.1:0-5944 GCA_026706245.1 Alphaproteobacteria bacterium | reverse complement strand
GACCCCCTGCACCCCCAGAGCGGGCCTCCGCGCTTCGCCCCGTTCTCCGGCCTTCCCGCCATCATGCTGTCCGCGCGGATGGTGACCACCGTCTCGCCGCGCTGGTTCACCACATCGTTCTTCGTCGTCACGATGCCGCGATTGCCCTTGCTGGTGGCGCGCACATGCAGCACCTCGACCTCGACATGGATGGTGTCGCCGACATTGGTGGGCGCCAGCACCTTGAGCTCGGTCTCCAGCATGGCGAGGCCGGTGTGCTGCATGGTGGACTGCGCCAGCAGCCCTTCGGCGAAGGTGTAGCAGAGCGCGCCCGGCACCGGCCGCGCGCTGGCGATGGCGCCCTGGCCGGCATAGGTCGTGTCGGTGAAGATCACCTCCACCAGGCCGCAGGCATTGATGAAGTTCACGAGGTCCGCTTCGGTCACGGTGCGGTTGATGGTGCGGAACCGCTCCCCGATCTCGAGTTCGTCCCAATGCAGGCCGAGGCCGACAGTGCGCATGGATTGTCCTTTCGGTTTCGCTATCCGACCGCTGCGCCCGTGGCGAGCAGCGCGTCGATCTCGTCCGCCCCGTAGCCGGCCTCCGCCAGCAGTTCGGCGGTGTGCTGGCCGAGGCGGGGCGGATGATGAGCATAGACATGCCCGCTCTTCCCGAAGCGCACCGGGAAGTCGGGCTGCACGATGGGGCCTTCGCTGGGATGGTCCATGCGGCGGAAGAAGCCGACCGCCTTCAGATGCGGGTCGTCGGGCAGGTCCCCCATCGCGTTCACGCGCATATACGGAATTTCCAGCCGCTCCAGCAGTTCGACCCATTCCTCCGTGGTCCGCGTCGCCAGGATTTCGCCTACGACCGCATAGAGCTTCTCGACATTCTCCGTGCGGGCGCCTATGCCGGCATAGAGTGGATCGTCCGCCAATTCCGGCCGGCCCGCCGCCTCCACGAACCGACGCCACTGCCCGTCATTATAGGCGAGCACGTTCAGATGGCCGTCCGCCGTCGGATAGGGTTTGCGCCAGCCCGCCAGCACGCGCGGATAGCCCATCGGCGTCAGCGGCGGATCGAACACATGGCCGTAGAGATGCTCCATGGTGTTGAAATGCGCCATCGCCTCGAACATCGGCACCTCGACGAACTGGCCCTCGCCGGTTCGCTCCCGGTGCAGCAGCGCCGCCGCCACGGCCCAGGTCGCCATTAGCCCGCAGGTCTTGTCGGCGGCCACCATCGGCGTGAAGCGCGGCTCGCCCGCAAGCGGCTCCATGAGCGCCGCCAGACCCGAGCCGCCCTGGATGATGTCGTCATAGGCCGGCCGCCCGGCATAGGGGCCCTGTTCGGAAAAGCCGTGCAGGCCCGCATAGACGATGCGCGGGTTGCGCGCCCGCACCGCGTCGGGCCCGAAGCCGAGCCGCCGTATCGCCTGTGGGCGGATCGAGTGGATGAACACGTCGGCCGTGTCCACCAGCCGCCAGAGTGCCTCGCGCGCCTCCTCATGCTTGAGGTCGAGGCAGATGCTCCGCTTGTTGCGATTGCAGAGCAGGAAGAAGGCGGCCATGCCGGGATTGTGGCCCGGGCCGATCTTGCGGGTCGTGTCGCCGGCGGGCGCTTCGATCTTCACGACATCGGCGCCCATGTCGCCCAGCAGCATGGTGCAATAGGGGCCGAACAGCACGGAGGTGAGGTCGAGGACCCGGATGCCCTCCATCGGCGCGCTCACAACCCGTCCTCCCGCCCGGCGCCCGAATAGTCGAGCTCGAACCAGGACGGCCGCCCGAACGCCCAGGGATCGCCCCAGAGCTGCTGGCCGCCGTCCACGGTCACCACCTCGCCGGTGATGAACTTGCCCGACGGCGCGGAGAGGTAGGCAATGGCCTCCGCCACGTCCCATTCGTCGCCGGGGCGCAGCATCGGGTTGGACTGGGCGAATGTGGCGGCTCCCGACGCCGGGTAGCGGCCGAAGGCGGTCGTCTCGCAGCAGCCGGGGGCCACGCAATTGATGCGGATGCCGAGCGGCGCCCACTCAACCGCCACCGTCTTGGAGAGATACACGACGCCAGCGCGCGCCGCCGTGGTATGCGCCACGCCGGGAATGCCGCGCCAGATGTCCGCGACCACATTGACGATGGAGCCCTGCTCGCCGCGCTCCCGCCAGAGGCGCGCGGCCGTCTGCATCATCCACCAGGTTCCGTTCAGATTGGTGTCGATGACGGCCCGCCAGCCCTTGACCGAGAAATCTATGGCGTCCTGCGCGAACTGGCCGCCTGCATTGTTGACGAGATGGTCGAGCCGGCCATGCTGCTCGAACACGCGCCCGAGCAGCGCGCCCACGGCTTCCGGGTCACGGATGTTGCAGACGGCCGCGTCCAAGCCGAGGCCGCGTTCCCCGAATTGCGCCTCCAGCGCGTCCAGCTTGTCCCGGTCGCGGCCGATGACGACGACCCGGGCCCCCAGCCGCGCGAACAGGATCGCCGTCGCCTTGCCGAGCCCGCTGCCGCCGCCCGAGACCAGCGCCGTCTCACCCGCGAACAGGTCCCCGCGATAGACCGTCGGCCAGTCGAACATCCGCTCGTCATGGCCGTATGCCGCCGGGCCGCCGGTCATGGCCCTCAGGCGGCCTCGAGTCCCAGCGCGTCCCTGACCTGCGCGTGGAAATGGGCGAGCGCCGGTTCGTTGCGCCCGAAGGTGATGTGGCTCTGCGCCAGCGAGTGGAAGCCGCGCTGCATGTCCTCGCCGACCGGGAAGTCCTCCTGCTCGACGGTGCGCATCAGGAGGTCGAAATTATTGTCCCAATGCCGGCGCGCGCTGTCGGTAAGCGGCGCCTCCGGCGTGTAGAGCGAAATCCGCATGTTGCAGCGGTCCGGGTCGCCCGGCGCCGGATAGACATGCCAGGTCTCGATATGGTCGCCCTGCACGAGGAACACCGTGTTGGGAAAGAGCACATAGACGATTACCGTGTGGCGGATCACATCCCAGTCGGCTTCCGCCTGTCCGCGCATTTCCTCGATGGTCCGCCGCGCGCCCGTCATGCGCAGGTGCCGGCCCATCGCGTCGAAGGCGCAGAGATTGGTGTGGATGATCGGGTGGATGGTCTCGGTGTGCAGCGTCGAGAGGTGGTAGGTCTCGAGGAAGGTGTCCACCAGCAGCTTCCAGTTGAAGGACCGGCTGCGCTCGCGCGTCTCGTAATGGTGGTAGCCGGCCAGGCCGTAGGCGGCGAGGTCGCCGGCGACCGGCCCCAGATGCGCGTCGAGGTCCATATTGCCGCCCGGCGTCGCCGAGGCCCAGATGAGGCCGTCACGCTCGATGCAGGGGATCTGGGCGAGGCCGCTGGTTGCCTTCTCGACGCCGGAAAAGGACTGCTCGTCCGGGCGCGACAGCAGCTTGCCGTCCAGCCCGTAGGTCCAGGCGTGGTAGGGGCAGGAGAAGGCCGACGCATGGCCACAGCCCCGGGCGAGCTTGGCGCCGCGATGCCGGCAGACATTCAGGAAGCCGCGAAGGCTGCCGTCCCGCTGGCGAATGAACAGCAGCGGGTCGCCGGAATGGTCATGGGCGAGGAAGTCGCCCGGTTCCGGCAACAGGCAGGAGAGGCCGATGGCAAGCGGCATGCGGCGGAAGAACGCCTGCTCTTCCGAGGCGAGCTGGTCGCGGCAGGTGTAATCCTGCACGCCGAGACGGAACACCTCATCCGTGCGGTCGGTGGATTTCGCATCGAGATGCGCCAGCAGCCTGTGCCCGACTCTGATCTGCTCGGCCCGTTCCATGACCCCCTTCCCCCTGCTCCTTCCGGCGCGGCCGGAATGTGGCAGCCCCCGCGCCGCCGCGCAACCGGCGGTCAGTCGCGTCCGCCCAGCTCGGCCAGCAGGGCGAGGGCCTCGCCTGCGGTTTCGACGAAGGCTGTGTCGTCGAGGAGGTCCGGCGAAAGGAAGCCCGCGCGTTCCATCTCCGAAAGCAGGTGCGAGAGCGGCGACCAGAAGGCGCGGTCCACCAGGATGACCGGCTTGCGGTGCAGGTCGAGGCTGATCCAGGACAGCGCCTCCGCAACCTCGTCCAGCGTGCCGATGCCGCCGGGCAGGACGAGGAAGGCGTCGGAGCGGGCATGCATCTCCGCTTTGCGTTCGTGCATGGACGGGGTCACCACAAGCTCCGTCAGGCCGGAATGCATCACTTCCCGCTCATGCAGGAATTCGGGGATGACGCCTATGACCTCGCCGCCGGCCTCCAGCGCGGCGTCGGCGAGCACGCCCATCAGGCCCACATGCCCGCCGCCATAGACGGTGCGCATGCCGGCCTCCGCGATGAGCCGCCCGGTTTCCGCCGCAAGCGCGCGGCGCGCCGGCCCGTCCCCGACCCGGGAGCCACAGAACACGCAGACGCTCTCGATCTTCGCCATGTCGAACCTTTCTTCGGCGGGTAGCACGGTTTATGTTGCCATCGTAACGAAACGGCAGTGTTCGTGGCCCGTATTATTCCCATAGCCCTTGTCGGCCTTGCGCTGGTTCTCTACGCCTTGTGGCGGGGCGCCTATCCCGACCTGTTCGAGGAGACGGAGCCGGCGCCGCCGGCGCAGACCGCTACAGCCCCCGAGACGGCCCCGTCCGCGGAGGCGCCGGGCGCGTCGCAGGCGCCTGCCGCCGCGCCCGCTGCGGCGCCCGACAAGCTGCCGGCGAAGCCGCAACTCGACGTCGTGCGCATAAACGAGGACGGCGATACCGTGATCGCCGGCAAGGCCGAGCCCGGCGCGTCGGTCACCATCGCCACCCAGGACGGCCCTCTCGCGACGGTGAAGGCCGACGAGCGGGGCAAGTGGGTTGCGCTTCCCGAAAAGCCGCTGCCCGCGGGCGACCACGCCGTGACGATCGAATCGACCGGAAAGAACGGCAAGGCGGAAGTGGGCGACAAGACGATTGTCGTCTCGATCCCGGAGGGGACGGGCGGCAAGCCGCTCGTAGTCGCCGTGCCGACGAGGGATTTCGGCGCCAGCGAGGTTATCCAGCGGCCCGAAAGCCCGCCCGGCGCAGAGGAGCCGGCCGGGACCGGGCACGAGCCTCCGGAGGACGCGCCGGCCGAAAAGCCGCTTGTCGTGGCCGAGGCGCCGAAAGCGCCGGCGCAGCCGGCCGGGACCGGCGCTGCGGCGCCCGAACCGCAAGGAGAGGGGGCAACGGGCGAAGAAGCGGCGCAAGGCAGCGCAACAGACAAGCCGGTCGCCGCGGCCGAAGCGCCCGCAACACCCGCCGGACAGGCCGCGCAATCGGATGAGGCCGCCCCGCAGGACGGCGCCACCGACCGGACGCCTTCGACGGTCGCGCAAGCCTCCGGGGCCGAGGGACAAACGGTCCCGGCTGCCGGGGAGACCGGGGAATCGCGGGTCGCGGCCAAGGCTCCCGAACAGCCGAAAGCCGCAGCCGAAGACTCCGCGACCCCGCCGGTGCAGCAGGTGGCGGCTGCCGACAAGGCCGCTCCGGCCGCCCGGAAGGATGAGGAAACGCCGGTCGCGGCCAAGGCCCCCGAACAGCCGAAAGCCGCAGCCGAAGACTCCGCGGCCCCGCCGGCGCAGCAGGTGGTTGCTGCCGACAAGGCCGCTCCGGCAGCCGGGAAAGATGAGGAAGCGCCGGTCGCGACCAAGGCCCCCGAGGCGCCGAAACCCGCCGGCGGAGAGACCGCAACGCCGACTGCGCAGCAGCAGGCATCTGCCGACAAGGCCGCTCCGGCAGCAGGGAAAGATGAGGAAGCACCGGTCGCGGCCGAAGCTCCCAGGATCGCGAAACCGGGTGCCGGAGGCTCTGCGACACCGTCTGCGCAGCAGCAGGCATCTGCCGACAAGGCCGCTCCGGCAGCAAGGAAGGACGAGGAAGCGCCGGTCGCGGCCAAGGCCCCCGAGGCGCCGAAACCCGCCGGCGGAGAGACCGCGACGCCGACTGCGCAGCAGCCGGCGCCGGCCGGCGGCGAGCCGTCG
>JAPOZD010000007.1 GCA_026706245.1 Alphaproteobacteria bacterium | reverse complement strand
CGCCGACGCCTTCGGCTCCATGGGGCTCGACCGGCGCGGGGCGCTCTGGCAGGCGGGCGCCTTGGAGAAATCAGCGCCGCTGCCCCTCTTCGAGGCGGCGGGCGGACCGGCCGAGGGCCCGGAGCCGCCGACTGCGCTGCCCGCCATGATGCCGGGCGAACAGGTCGTCGAGGATTACCGGACGCTCAGGCTCTCGCTCCGGGCGCATCCGCTCTCCTTCCTGCGCGCGCGCCTGGCGAAGCGGGGCGCGCTTGCGGCCGAGGCCATCGCCCGCTCCCGGGACGGACAACGCGCCTCCGCCGTCGGCCTCGTGCTCGTCCGTCAACGCCCCGGCAGTGCCAGCGGCGTCATCTTCATGACGCTGGAGGACGAAACCGGCGTCGTGAATGTCGTGGTCTGGCCGCGCGTGCTGGAGAGTTTCCGCAGGGCGGTGCTGGGCGCGCGGGTGGCGATGGTCCAGGGCCGCGTCCAGCGCACCGCCGATATCGTCCATCTCGTCGCCGACCGGCTGGAGGACCTGACCGGCTGGCTCGACCTGCTGACGCCGGATGAGGCGGGCAGCTCACCACCGCCCGGACCCGTCGCCTTCCCCTCGCGCCACCCGCGCAACCTCCGCACGATTCCCAGATCGCGCGACTTCCGTTAAGGGTGGCTGTGGCGGGAGCGTCGCCGGTATGCGAGACTGTCACGGTCGGAAGGGGCGGAGAAACGACACCATGACCCCGGACACGATGACGATGCTGATTGCAACCGCCGGCATAGTTGTGACACTGGGTACGCTGATCGTCAGCCTTTTCCTCTGGCTGCGCGCCGATATGCAACATATGCGCCACGAACTCAAAGCCGACATCAAGGCGCTCGACACGAAGGTGGCCGATCTGGGCGAGCGCGTGGCGCATCTGGGCGAGCGCGTGGCGCGGGTCGAAGGGAAGCTCGAATTCCTCGAGCACTATATCACCCGGCAGAACGAGCCGCCGCCGGCACCAGCCGAATAGAGCATCGCCCCGGCTGCGAATTCCCCTGCCGCCCGAAACCGCTTACGCTCCCCCTTCCGGAATATGGCAGGGACGGAAGGAAGCGGCGCCATGGCGGAAGCTGAGTTCGATTATATCGTCGTGGGCGCGGGGTCTGCAGGGGCAGCGCTCGCCAGCCGGCTGACCGAGGACCCGAATTGCAAGGTGCTGCTGCTGGAGGCCGGCAAGGCGAGCCACCCTTATTCGCGCTTCCCGATCAGCTTCGGGCTCCTGATCGACAACCCGGCGGCCAACTGGTGCTTCATGTCCGACCCGGAGCCGACCACCGCAAACCGGGAAATCCCGGTGCCGCGCGGCAAGCTGCTCGGCGGGTCCAGCAGCATCAACGGCCTCGTCTATGTGCGCGGCCAGCCGCTCGACTACAACAGCTGGGCGCAGATGGGCAATCGCGGCTGGACCTGGGAGGACGTGGCGCCCGTCTTCAAGCGCATGGAAAGCTACGAGAAGGCCGGAGACGGGATCAGAGGTGAGGACGGACCGCTTCAGGTCACCGAGGTGCCCGATCAGAACCCGCTCTACAACGCGCTCTTCGCCGCTGCCGCCGAGGTCGGCCACAAGATCAACCCGGACTACAACAGCCCCGACCAGGAAGGCGTGGTCAAAACACAGGTGACGATCAAGAACGGGCGGCGCATGTCCACCGCCCATTGCTACCTGAAGCCTGCCGAGAACCGCCCGAACCTCCGGATCGTGACCGAGGCGCACACCCGCCGTGTGCTGCTGGAAGGCAAGCGCTGCGTCGGCGTCGCCTATGAGAAGGGCGGGCAAACGGTCGAGGTGCGGGCCGGGCGCGAGACGGTGCTTGCCGCAGGCGCCGTCTGCTCGCCGCAGATTCTGGAACTATCCGGCATCGGCCGCCCGGAGGTGCTGGGCGCGCACGGCATAGAGGTGCAGCACGAACTGGCCGGCGTCGGCGAGAATTTCCGCGACCACATCAACGCCCGCATCCAGTGGCGGGTGACGGCGAAGGGCGTGTCCTACAACGAGCGCATGGGCACGCTGTTCGGCAAGGCGGGCCAAGTGCTGCGCTACGCCTTCACGCGCGGCGGCTTCATGAGCCTGCCTTCGGCGCCGCTGCTTGCCTTCCTGCGCACCCGGCCCGAACTGGAGACGCCGGATGTGCAGATGCATCTGGTGCCCTATGCGGTGAAGGACCCGAAGCGCCGACTGCTGCAGCCCTTCCCCAGCATGACCATCGCTTGCTACCAGCTGCGGCCCGAGAGCCTGGGCTCGATCCACATCCGCTCCGCCGACCCGGACGCGCAACCGGCCATCCGGTTCAACTTCCTGGCCGACGAAATCGACCAGCGCGCCATGACCGGCGGCTTCCGCATGATGCGCGAAATCATGGCGGCGGACGCGATGGCGCCGTTCCGGGGCGCGGAGCACGACCCCGGCGAGGCGGTGCAGAGCGACGACGAAATCCTGGACTGGATCCGCAGCAACTCGCAGACCGCCTACCACCCCATCGGCACCTGCCGCATGGGGCCCGGCCCGGAAGCCGTGGTCGATGACCGGCTCAGGGTGCGCGGGCTGGAGGGCCTGAGGATCGCGGACGCCTCGATCTTCCCGACCATGCCGTCCGGCAACACCAATGCGCCCTCGATCATGATCGGCGAGCGCTGCGCCGACTTCCTGCGCGCCGGCGAATAGCTGGGCGCAGGCCCTATTTCGGCGGGTGGGCGCGGACGGCGTCCTCGTTCACCTCCGCGCCCCAGCCCGGACCCGTCGGCAGAATGAGTTCGCCGTTCTCGATCCGGGGCGGCACGGTCACGAGATCGTCCTTCCACGGCACGTCGTCGATGTCGATTTCCATGATGCGGAAATTCGGCACGGTCGCGCAGAGATGCGCACTCATCAGGGTCGAGAGATGGCCGTAGAAATTGTGCGGCGCGATGTTGACCTCCCAGGCGTCGCACATGGCGGCGATTTTCAGGCTTTCGCTGAAGCCGTTCCAGGGCACGTCGATGATCGCCGCGTCCATGGAATACCGCTCGAGGAAAGGCCGGAACTGGCGCCGGCCGTAGAGCGACTCGCAGGACGCGATGGGCGTTTCGACCGACCGGCGGATCATGGCCAGCCCCTCCGGGTCGTAATTGTCGATCTCGATCCAGTAGAGGCCGAGATCGTCGAGCGCGCGGGCGAGTGCCATGTAGCCGTCGGTGCGGAAGTTGAAATTGAGGTCCACCAGGATATCGACCCGGCCGCCGCTGCCCTCCTGGAAGGCCGAGATCTGGTTGCGGAGCGCGCGCACCGTCTCGCGCGAGAGGTTGAGTTCCGGCCGGTCGCCGGCGGAGCGGGCGAAGCCCGGCATGTAGACATAGGGCTCGGAGCCGTCGAAGCGGTACATGTTGCATTTGAGCGCAGTGAAGCCCCGCTCCCGCACCCGTGCGCCCAGCGCCTCCACATCGTCGAGGCTCCGCAGCGGCTGCTCGCCGATCGCGTCCGCATGGTTCACCAGATAGGTGCCGCAATGCGACCAGTAGAGCCGGAACCGGTCCCGCACCGGCCCGCCGAACAGTTCATAGACCGGCACGCCGAGTGCCTTCGCCTTGATGTCGAGCAGCGCGTTCTCGATGGCGGCGATGGCCTGGGCGTTCATGCCGCCGGGCGCCTGGCGGGTCTGGGCATAGAGCATGGCACTGATCCGCTCGACCGGCCGGGGGTCGGCCCCGACGAGCGTCTCGCCAAGCGCCGCGATGACCGCGCTCAGGCCCCGGCTGCCATAGCTCTCATTGTATTCCGACCAGCCAACCAGCCCTTCATCGGTGGTGATCTTCAGGAAGGAGATGTTCCGCCAGCTGGCGTCCACATGCAGGTTCTCGAATCCCCGGATCTTCATCGGGCTTGCCCCCTTGCTTTCCCTCTACAGAACGCCCGGGCGACTATGGCACGGTTTGCACGGGCGTTCGACGGCGCGGCTCTTGCGCTCCCGGGGAGTCATGAAACCGGGGCTTCGGGATCGAGCCGTTCCAGCCTGGCCGGATCGTAGGGACGCAGATCGACTCCGCCATCTGCTCCGCCGGCGATCAGCGCCGCCATCGCCTCGCCTGTCGAAGGGGCGTTGAGCATGCCCCAGACGCTGTGGCCGGTCGCCACAAACGCGCCGGCTATCCCCGGAACGAGCCCGACAAGGGGCAGACCGTCCGACGTGACCGGCCGGAAGCAGGCCTGCTCGGCTAGGACCCTCGAAGCCCCGAGGCCGGGGGAGACACTTGCTGTCATCCGCCGCAGCCGCGTGCAAGCACCGGCCTCGGGCAGAACGTCGGCCGGATCGACAGGCAGGGCGTGTTCGCCCGACAGGCCGCAGACATAGGTGGTGCCGTCCGGCCGCGGATTGATCTCAGGCGCGGCCACCTCTCCGTCCCCGGTTTCCAGTTCGACGAACAGCGAGACCGGAGAGGGCTCGTAGTCGAAGACGAGGCTGTGCCCCTTGATGCCATAGACGGCGGGCAGCGGAAGCCAGCGGCAGGCCAGCAGCGACCACGGGCCCATGGCGATGACGACGGCGTCGGCGGCGACTTCCGTCCCGTCCACGACCGCGCCCGCCGCGCGCGTGCCACCGGCCGCGAGCGCGATGCCCTCGACGCATCCCTCGATCAGCCGCGCGCCGCGCTCGGCAGCGCCCGCCATCATCGCCTCGGTGAAAGCCGCCGGATGGATCTGCGCCGTCGTGTCGAAGCTCCCGAGCTTTCCGTGCACCGCGCAATCGCCGGCCAGCCAGTCCGGGGACGGCAGACGCCTGAACCGGCCGACATCCTGCCGCGCGCTCGACAACGAGCGCCTCGACGCCGCGAAGGCTAAGGAAATAGGCAATCGACGTCCCGATGACGCCGCCGCCGCAGATCAGGACTTTCATGCCGCTTACCGAAGCCGGTTTGCCGAAAGCCCCGGTCCGCGTCGCTGGCGAGCAGGGCAGGCGCAAGGCCGACGCAGCGGAACGGGGCTCAACGGCGTGTCGCTTCCGCCGAACGAATTTCGCCGAACGGCGTGTCCTCACCGGCGTCGGAGAAGTTGGTGATGACGACGCTGCCCTGCGGAAACTCCGCCAGGATGGTCAGCTGTCCCCCCATGGCCTCGATATAGGAACGCAGGTTCGACACATACATGTCTGCCCGCCGTTCCAGCTTGGCGACGGCCGGTTGCTTGATCTGCAAAACCTCCCCCACGGCCCTCTGGGTCATTGCCCGCGCCTGCCGCAATTCGTGGAGCGGCATGGCCGCGCGAAGCTCCGCCTTGCGCGTATCGACTCGCGCACGCCGTTTCGGAGAAAACTCTTTTGTCAGTTCGCCGAAGGCGCGTCGTCCGCTCATTCGATCAGCCCTTCCTCTCTCAACTCCTGCAAGTGCTCGTCATATAGCCTGTCAGCCAAAGGTACGAACCGCTTGTAGAATCTGTCGCGCCCGGTCTTGTCTCCGCCGATCAGAAGAATTGCCGCCCGTCTCGGATCGAAGGCGTAGAAAACCCGGATGGGGCGGCCGTCGGTCTGGACCCGCAACTCCCGCATATGGCCATGGCGGGAGCCTGCTACACCCGAAGAGTAAGGGAACCGAAGTCCCGGCCCGTGCTCCGCCAGCAGCTCGACAATAGCTGCGATGTCTTCCTGTTCCGCCTCGGATAGCCCTGCCCACCAATCTCCGAATTCGTTTGTGTACTCGACGATCCAATTCATCGATTCTTGTATTCCATACTTGGAATGATGTCAAGTCAGCAAGGCCCGACGGCGGCCGAGAGCATGGAGCGCGATCCCCGATCCATTTCAGGGATCGACGACAAGCCTTCATGCCCGCAACAAACCCCGCTACCCCGCCAGTTCCGGCATGTTGGCGGCGCGGCTGGCGAGGGGGATTTCGGTCATGTCCGCGACGTCCCGCGCGGCTTCGACCGCCTCGCCGGTGCTGACGCCGCAATCGACGCCCATGGCGTTCAGGAAGCTCACGATATCCTCCGTCGGCAGGTTGCCGACCGAGCCGTAGTCGCCGGGGAAGGCGATACCGCCGCCGATGCCGCAGATCGACCCCTCAACCATGGTCACGCCCGCGTCCAGCGCCGCCATCACATTGGCCTGCGCCCAGCCGCGCTTCTCGTGGACATGGAAGCCGAACTCGCAGTCCGGGAAGCGGTCGAGCGCCATGCGGAAGAGCGTGTTCACCTGCCGCGGCTCTTCCATGCCCGTGCTGCCGGCGAGGTAGAAGCGGCGCACGCCGAGGTTCCGCAGCCGGTTCACGCAATCCAGCGTGCGCTCCGGCTGGATAACGCCCTCATAGGGGCAGTAGAGTGACATGCCGAGCGCCATGATGAAGGCCCGGCCGGCCTCGTCCGCAACGCGGAAGCAGTCTCCGCCGGCCTGGATCGCCTCATCGACGGTCATGTTCTGGTTCTTCGCCATGTAGGTGCCGCTCACCGTCATGAGGCCGAGTATCTCGTCGATATCGGTCTCGACGGCGCGAAGCGCGCCGCGCTTGTTCGGCACGAGCGCGCGATAGACGGTACCCTCGCGCCGCTTCACCCGCGAGACGACCTCTTCGGCGTCCGTCAGCATCGGCACATAGCGGGGGCTCGCGAAGCTAGTGATCTCGATGACGGGGAAACCGGCATCGGTCAGCCGGTCGATCATGGCGACCTTGACATCGGTCTCGATCCACCGGCCGAGCGACTGCAGGCCGTCGCGCGGGCCCACCTCGACCACGGTTACCCGTTCGGGCAGCGCCAGCATGTCCTTCCTCCCTCAGCCCCTCTGCCGGCCGCCGGCTCAGTCGAGCGGCAATCCGGCCTCGCGCAATTCCGCCTCGGCGAAGCCGAGCCGCTCCACGAGGACGGCCCGGTTGTCGGCCCCGAGCTTCGGCCCGGCATGGCGGATCCCGCCGGGCGTGCGCGAGAACTTGCCAACCACGTTCTGCATCCGGAGGGGCCCGCCGAGCTCCCCGTCCTCGACCGCGACGATGTTCTCCCGCGCCTGGAAATGCGGGTCCTCGAAAATCTCCGCAATGCTGTTGCAGGGCGCGGCCGCCGCGTCGAACCGGTCGAAGAGCGCCAGCAGCTCGTCGCGGTCGAAGCGCAGCATCGCCGCCTGCAGTGCCTCGTCGAGCGCCGGCGCGTTCTGGATGCGGAGCCGGTTGTCGAGGAACCGCTCGTCATGGACAAGCTCCGGCACTTCCAGCGCCTCGCACATGCGCTCGAAGGTGGACTGCGCGCTGCCCGAGATCGAGACCCACTTGTCGTCCTTCGTCCGGTAGGTGTTGCGCGGCGCGGTGAAGGGCAGCCGGCTGCCGTTGCGCTCCTGCACGATGCCGAGCTGGTCGAAGTCCACCACCTGCGGCCCGAGCAGGGTGAAGAGCGGCTCGTAGATGGCGAAGTCCACCACCTGCCCCTTGCCCGACCGGCGCTTCTCCTGGAGCGCGACCATGGCGAGGAAGGCGCCCATCAGCCCGGAGCTCTCGTCGGCCAGGCCGAAGCCCGGCAGCAGCGGCGGCCGGTCGGCATATCCGGTGATGTAGGCATAGCCCGAATAGCCCTCGGCGAGCGTGCCGAAGCCCGGCCGGTGGCTGTTGGGGCCGGTCTGGCCGAAGCCGGTCAGGCGCACCATGATGAGGCCGGGATTGATCCCGCTCAGCACGTCGTAGCCGAGGCCCCAGCGCTCCAGCGTGCCCTTGCGGTAGTTCTCGACCACGATGTCGGCGTCCGCGACAAGGCGCTTGACGATCTCGACGCCGAGCGGCGTGCGCATGTCCGCGGTGACCGAGCGCTTGTTGCGGTTCACCAGCTTGAACATCAGCCCGACGCCGTCCTTGTCGTTGCCCCAGAAGCGCAACTCGTCGCCGGTGTCCGGGCGCTCGATCTTGACGACCTCGGCGCCGAAATCCGCCAGGAACATCGTGGAAACGGGGCCGGCGAGGAAGTTGGAGATATCGACGATCTTGACGCCGGCAAGCGGCGGAGCGGCTTCAGGCATGGCTGGAACCCATTGCAGCGGGGACGCGCGGGACGCCCCCCGGACCCCGGAACCGTGCCCCGAAACGACGGGCCGCGCAACTGCCGCCGGACGGGGCGCAGGAGGTGCTGCGGCCGGCTATTCCGCTGCCTCCGGCTTGTCCTGGGTGCGGAGCTCGAAGTCGGAGGCGTCGTGGCGCTCGTGGAGCTGGTCCTCGAGAGGGCCCCTGATCCGGTTGACCTTCCGCCCCCGGATGACGGCGCCTCGGGCCGCGATCTCGTCATACCAGCGCACGACATTGCGGTAGTCCTGCGCGGCGAGGAACTCGGCGGCGCCGTAAAGCGCGTCCGTCGTCAGCACGCCGTACCAGGGCCAGATCGCCATGTCGGCGATGGTGTAATCGTCGCCTGCCACATAGCGCGTCTCGGCGAGCTGCCGGTCGAGCACGTCGAGCTGGCGCTTCACCTCCATGGTGTAGCGGTCGATCGGGTATTGCTGCTTGCTCGGCGCATAGGCGTAGAAATGCCCGAAGCCGCCGCCGAGATAGGGCGCGGAGCCCATCTGCCAGAACAGCCAGGAGAGGCATTCCGCCCGCTCCGAGGGGTCTTCGGGAAGGAAGGCGCCGAACTTATCCGCGAGATAGAGCAGGATCGCGCCGGACTCGAAAACCCGCGTCGGCTTCGGCAGCGAATGGTCCACCAGCGCCGGAATTTTCGAATTCGGGTTGATCGCCACGAAGCCGGAGCCGAACTGGTCGCCGTCGCCGATCCTGATGAGCCAGGCGTCGTATTCCGCGCCGCTGTGGCCCGCCGCCAGCAGCTCCTCCAGCATCACCGTCACCTTCACGCCGTTGGGCGTGCCCAGCGAGTAGAGCTGGAAGGGGTGCCTGCCACGCGGCAGCTCCTTCTCATGCGTGGCGCCGGCGACGGGGCGGTTGATCGAGGCGAAGCGGCCGCCGCTCTCCTGTTCCCAGGTCCAGACTTTCGGCGGTTCGTAGGCGGAGGCGTCGGTCATGTCGTCGTCCTTCAAGCGGGCATCGTGTGTGCCGGGAAACCGGAGGCGGAGGGTTTACCACCCCCGGACGCGGATTGCATGCGCTCCCCTCCCCCGCCGCCGGCTTTTCCGCGCTGGCGGTTGAGGGAATTTCCCGGCGGCGCTCTGTCCTGCCCATGGGGCCCATTCCAATGAGCATCTGCATTGTGTCATGGAATGTCATATTTACTCATGTTTTGTCATAGTAGTGACGGCAGCAGAAGGCCTCCTGACGGGTGGAGAGGGTGACGGCGGGGTCAAGCAGGGGCATGGGCGGCTCCTTCGTTCGGCTCGTGTTCATCCGGCGTTCCGGCCCGGCTGTGGAGCGACCCTTTATCGCGCGCATTTGCGTGCGGGCGCGGGCGGGTGTCGGCGC
>JAPOZD010000347.1 GCA_026706245.1 Alphaproteobacteria bacterium | reverse complement strand
ACGCGGGCGCCGCCGGCACGCCGCTGGCGCCCGATTGCCACGGGATGAATTTCTTCGACATCGACCGCAGTCTTCAGGACCTGCTGCCGCTCTACCTGCCGGACGACTTGCGCGAACACATGCTCCCGCATTTCCGGCGCCTCGGCGAAATCGCCGGCGGACGGCTGGACGAGCTGGCGCGCCTGGCCGACAGGCACGGGCCCGTTCTGCATTCGCGCGACGCCTTCGGGCGCGACGAGGACTGGATCGAATTTCATCCCGCTTACCGGGAGATGGAGCAGATCGGTTTCGGAGATTTCGGCATTCACGCCATCTCCCGACGTCCCGGCGTTCTTGGCTGGAACGGCACGCCGATTGCGGCGAAATACATCCTGCAATATCTGTTCGTGCAGTCTGAATTCGCGCTCATGTGCCCGATCTCCGCCACGGACACTTCGGCGTTCCTCATCGGGAAATACGGCGACGAGGCGGTCCGTCAACGTTTCCTGCCCGGCATGACCAGCCAGGACATGGCCGAAATTCTCATGGGCGCGCAGTTCATGACCGAGAAGACCGGCGGCTCCGATGTCGGCGGAATCGAACTGGCGGCCCGGCTGGAGGACGGACCGGACGGCCCGGAGTGGCGGCTGTACGGCGACAAGTGGTTCTGCGCCCGTGCCGATGCCGATGTCGCCCTGCTGCTCGCGAGGCCCGAAGGCGCAGTCGAGGGCACGGCCGGCCTCGGCCTCTTCGCCCTGCCGAAGCACCGGGACGACGGCAGCCGCAACAGCTACCGGATCGTACGCCTCAAGGACAAGCTGGGAACGAGGTCCATGGCGTCGGGCGAGATCGTCTTCGACGGCGCCGTCGCCTACCCGCTCGGAGACGTCGGCCCCGGCCGCAACAACGGCCTCAAGCAGATGCTGGACCAGGTGAATCTGAGCCGCCTGTCGCACGGCGTGCGCGCTGCGGCGATGATGCGGCGTTGCCTTAACGAGGCAATGGTGGCGGCGCGCGGCCGCACGGCGTTCGGCGGCATCGTTGCCGACAAGCCGCTGATGCGCCGGCAGCTGCTCAAGCTGATGGTGCCGACCGAACAGGCCCTTTCGATGGCGCTGTTCACCGCGGACAAGCTGGAGCGCTCGGAAGCCGGCGACGAGCAGGCGGCGGCGCTGGTGCGGCTGCTGACCCCTTTGCTGAAATTCCGCACCAGCCGGGACAATATCGCGGTCGCGACCGGCGCCATGGAGGCGCGCGGCGGCAACGGCTACATCGAGACCTTCGTCAACGCGCGGCTGGTGCGCGACGCCCATCTCGGCGTGCTGTGGGAGGGCACCTCCAACATCAACGCGATCGACATTATCGGGCGCGCCGTCGGCAAGGCTGGCGCCCAAGAGGTGCTCGGCGACACTCTGACCGGCCTGCTGGACAGGGCGGAGGGCCTGCCCGGCCAGTTGAAGGGTGCGCTCGGCCACGCCGCCGCCCGGGCGGTCACACTCGCCGGGGAAGTCGCGGATGCCGGGGACGAGCCGCGCATGCGCCAGGCCTCCGATGCGCTCTACCATGCGGCGAGCGCCGTCGTCATGGCGCATGAAGGCGCCCGGATCGCTGCGGCCGGCGGCGGCCGGAAACGCCTGTTGCTGGCGCAAATGGTGCTTGATCGCCGGCTGAGCCCGCAGGACCCGCTGGCGCCGCGCGGCGACGACCCGGAGATTACCGCGGAACTGCTGGAGGCCGCGTAATCCTGCGCGGTGCTGCTGACCGAACAACGCCTTCCGCGACACCGGGTATCCTTGCCGGAGGGAACGGCCCCGCCTAGGGTCCGCACCATGATCGAACGCTATTCCCGCGCCGAGATGGCGGCCATCTGGTCGCCGGAAGCCAGATTCCGCATCTGGTTCGAGATCGAGGCCCATGCGCTCGACGCCATGGCGGCGCTCGGCCTGGCGCCCGCTTCTGCTGCGCGCGCAGTGTGGGAACGGGGCGCGTTCGAGGTCGAGCGCATAGACGAAATCGAGGCCGAGACGAAGCACGACGTCATCGCCTTCCTCACCAATCTCGCCGAGCATGTCGGCCCGGAAGCGCGGTTCGTCCACCAGGGCATGACCTCATCCGACGTGCTCGACACCTGCCTGGCGGTGCAGCTTACGCGCGCCAGCGACATTCTTCTGGCGGACCTCGACAGGCTTCTCTCCGCATTGAAAGCAAAGGCTTGTGAGCACAAATTCACGCTCTGCATCGGCCGCAGCCACGCCATCCACGCGGAGCCCACCACCTTCGGGGTGAAGCTGGCCGGCCACTATGCCGAGTTCGCCCGCAACCGCGCCCGCCTGGAGGCCGCCCGGACGGAGATTGCGACCTGCGCCATTTCCGGCCCCGTCGGCACATTCGCCAGCATCGATCCGCGCGTCGAGGCCCATGTGGCGGAAAAGCTGGGCCTCGCGCCCGAGACCCATTCGACGCAGGTGATCCCGCGCGACCGTCACGCCATGTTCTTCGCCGTGCTGGGGGTTGTCGCCAGCAGCGTCGAGCGGCTCGCGGTCGAAATCCGGCATTTGCAGCGCACGGAATTGCGGGAGGCGGAGGAGTTCTTCTCCGCCGGGCAGAAGGGCTCCTCCGCCATGCCGCACAAGCGCAATCCGGTGCTGACGGAAAACCTGACCGGGCTTGCGCGCATGGTGCGCTCGGCCGTCATTCCCGCGCTGGAGAATGTGGCACTCTGGCACGAAAGGGACATCTCCCATTCCTCCGTCGAGCGGATGATCGGCCCTGACGCGACGGTAACCCTCGATTTTGCGCTTCACCGGCTGGCCGGCGTCGTCGAAAAGCTGGTGGTGTATCCGGAGGCCATGCGGCGAAACCTCGACAGCCTGGGCGGCCTCGTATTCTCCCAGCATGTGCTGCTGGAACTGACGCAGTCCGGCATGAGCCGCGAAGATGCCTATGCCAAGGTCCAGGCGGCAGCGATGGCCGTCTGGGAGCAAGGCGGCTCTTTCCGCGCCGCGCTCGAGCGGGACCCGGAGATCGCTGCAGCCGTGCCGTCCGCGCGGCTCGACGAACTTTTCGACACGGACCGCCAGCTGGTCCATGTCGATACGATTTTCGAGCGCGTCTTCGGAAGCTGAGCCCTCTTCGCCCCGGCCCCATTGGAGATTTCGTAATGTCGGACCGCACAGTCGATGTCGTCGTTGTGGGCGCAGGAAACGCCGCGATGTGCGCCGCCCTTGCCGCGCGCGAGCAGGGGGCGGATGTGCTCGTGCTGGAGCGCGCGAACGAGGAGGAACGCGGCGGCAACTCGGCCTTCACCGCCGGGAATATCCGCACGGTCTTCAACGGAGTCGAGGACATCAGGGCGCTCGTCCCGGACCTCACCGACGACGAGATCGCGATTACCGATTTCGGCGTCTACAGCGAGGCCGACTTCTATGACGACATGGGCCGGATCACCGAATATCGGACCGACCCCGACATGTGCGAGCTTCTGGTCACGCGCTCGCTCGACACAATGAAATGGATGCGGGACAAGGGCGTGCGCTTCCTGCCGATCTACGGCAAGCAGGCCTTCAAGATCGACGGGCGCTTCAAGTTCTGGGGCGGGCTCGTGCTGTCCGCCTGGGGCGGCGGGCCGGGGCTGGTGGATGCCCTGCATGAGTCCGGCACGCGGGAGGGCGTGGAGGTGCTTTACGGCGCCCGCGCCACCGCCCTGCTGCACGATGACGACGGCGTGAAGGGCGTGCGTGTGCGCCAGGACCGGCGCAGCTTCGAGGTCTATGCACGCGCCGTGGTCCTTGCCGCGGGCGGCTTCGAGGCGAACCCGGAGATGCGCACCCGCTATCTCGGCCCCGGCTGGGACGTCGCCAAGGTGCGCGGCACCCGGTTCAACACCGGCGACGGCATCCGCATGGCGCTGGACATCGGCGCCCGCGCCTATGGCAACTGGTCCGGCTGCCACGCCGTCGGCTGGGACTTCAACGCGCCGGAATTCGGCGACCTCGCCGTCGGCGACAATTTCCAGAAGCACAGCTACCCCTGGGGCATCATGGTGAACGCGGAGGGCCGGCGCTTCGTCGACGAGGGCGCGGACTTCCGCAACTACACCTATGCGAAATACGGGCGCGTGATCCTGGGCCAGCCGGGCCAGATGGCCTGGCAGGTGTTCGACAACAAGATCATCCCGAACCTGCGCGACGAATACCGGATCCGCGAGGTCACCAAGGTCCGCGCCGACACGATCGAGGAACTGGCGGCGAAGCTCGAAGGCGTGAACGCCGGGAACTTCCTCAAGGAAATCCGTGCTTACAACGCCGCCGTGCGCACCGACATTCCCTACAACCCGAACGTCAAGGACGGGCGCCGGACCGAGGGACTCGCGGTGGACAAGACGAACTGGGCCAACACCATCGACGAGCCGCCCTTCGAGGGCTACCAGACGACCTGCGGCATCACCTTCACCTTCGGCGGCCTGCGCGTGAACGGCGACGCGCAGGTGATGGACACGGACGACATCGAGATTCCGGGCCTCTATGCCGCGGGCGAGCTGGTGGGGGGCCTGTTCTGGTTCAACTATCCAGGCGGCACCGGGCTGATGGCGGGCGCGGTCTTCGGCAAGATCGCCGGCGAGGCTGCCGGTCGGGCGGCCGTCGGCAACGAGTGAAATGCGGCGATACCCCTTACGGAGGCTGACCCCAATGGCGCGCGCGCCCTACCCCGATATCGAGACCCTGCCGGACGAGTTGCGGACCTTCGTCAAGCGCTTCGACCCGCTGATGAACGTCTTCCACATGCTGGCCCATACGGGGCCGGCGCTGCCGCATTTCATGCGCCTCGGCAATGCGATCCTGTTCAAGGGCCGGCTCGACCCCGAACTCAGGGAAATCGCCATCCTGCGCGTTGGCCACCTGCTCGGCGCCCCCTATGAGGTACACCAGCACAAGATCGTTTCGCGCAATATCGGCATGGACGAGGCGCGGATACTGGCCGTCGAGCACGGCGAGGATGAAACGGCGTTTTCGGACCTCGAAAACCTGGTCATCCGTTTCACCGATGAAGTGGTGTCAAGCGTCCGCGCCAGCGATGCGACTTGGGACGCGCTCTCCGCCAAGCTAGACTCCGGGGAGATGGCCGAACTCACGCTCGCCGTCGGCTTCTATTCGATGATCGCCGTGTTCCTGGAGAATTTCGAGGTCGAAATCGAACCGGAAGGCGTCGTAGAAGACCCGATGAAGCGCCCCCGGAAAGCCGGGGAAGCCCGACCGGCCTGATTTCGGGAGGCGGCTACAGTGCCTGAGTCACGAAGCTACTACGCGCCGAGCGGCGGCCTTCCGGGCCAGACGGAACTGCTGACCGGCCGCGCCGTATTCACGGAGGCCTATGCCGTCATCCCGAAGGACGTGCTCCGGGATATCGTCACGAGCCTGCTGCCGCATTGGGACAAGACCCGCGCCTGGATTCTCGCAAGGCCGCTCTCCGGCTTTGCGGAGACCTTTTCGCAATACATCGTCGAGGTCGCTCCCGGCGGCGGCAGCGACAATCCCGAGCCCGACTCCGGCGCGGAAGCGGGCCTGTTCGCGGTTGCCGGTTCCTTCGAACTGATGCTCGCCGGCCGGACCCGGCAGATCGAAGCCGGCGGCTTCGCCTATATCCCGCCCGGCGCGGCATGGCAGCTCCACAACCGGGGCGGCGGCAGCGCCGTCTTCCACTGGATACGCAAGCGCTACGAGCCCGTCGAAGGCCTCGCCCTGCCCGACCCCATCGTCACCAGCGACCGGGAATGCCCGGCCGTCGCCATGCCGGATACGGACGGCCGCTGGGCGACTACGCGCTTCATCGACCCGGACGACATGCGCCACGACATGCATGTCAACATCGTCTCCTTCGAGCCGGGCGCCGTCATTCCCTTCGCCGAGACGCATATCATGGAGCACGGGCTCTATGTGCTCGAAGGCAAGGGCGTTTACCGGCTGAACCGGGATTGGGTGGAAGTCGAGGCCGGGGACTTCATGTGGCTGCGCGCCTTCTGCCCCCAGGCCTGCTATGCGGGCGGTCCCGGCCCGTTCCGCTACCTGCTCTACAAGGATGTGAACCGCCACCCGAGGCTGGCGCCGCTGCTGTAGCGCTGTCGGGAAGGCTTTACTCCTGCCTCTCCTCGTACCAGGCGACGATCAGCCGGCGCTCGCTGTCTTCCATGCCGGCAAGATTGCCGGGAGGCATGGCGCGCGACCTGCCGGCCTGGAGATAGACGAGACGGGCGTTCCGAAGAATCTGTTCTTCGGTTTCGAGCAGGATACCCTTGGGCGGTCGGCGAATTCCCTCCCAAGCCGGCTCTTCCGTATGGCAGACGAGGCAGCGGGTGAACACGGCTTCCTGCACGGCTTCGAAATGGGGCGAGGCGGCGAGGCGGCGTTCCGCCGGCGTCAGCGCTGCCGCGCCGTTGCCAGAGCCGGTCAGCACCGCCGGCATGGTGGAGAGCCAGACGATGACGAGGAACAGGACGGCGGCGGCGAGCCACGGCCATATCCGGTGGCCCTTCCGCGCATGCACATTGTTGAAATAGACCCGGATCAACACGCCGATCAGGAAGATCAGCGACGCGATGACCCAGCTGTATTCCGTGGCGAAGGCCAGCGGATAGTGGTTCGACAGCATCAGGAAGATGACAGGCAGCGTCAGGTAGTTGTTATGGGTCGAACGCTGGTTCGCGATCCGGCCGTATTTCGGGTGCGGGCGCCGCCCCGCCTTCAGGTCCTCGGTCACGATGCGCTGGTTGGGAATGATGACCAGGAACACATTCGCGCTCATGATCGTCGCCGTGATCGAGCCCAGATGCACGAAGGCGGCCCGCCCGGTGAAGACCTGCGAAAAACCCCACGCCATGACGACCAGAACGACATAGAGGAACAGCATCAGCCGCGTATTGTCGTCCCCGAAACGGCTCTTGCAGATGAGGTCGTAGGCGAACCAGCCGACGACGATGGAGGCGACGGAAATGGCGATCGCCGCCTCGTTCGACAGCTCCATCACCTCGCTATCGACGAGGTAGAATTCCGGGTGCGCGTAATAGAGCACGCATAACAGCGCAAAGCCGGTGACCCAGGTCGCGTAGCTTTCCCATTTGAACCAGGTCAGATGTTCGGGCAGCTCCGCAGGCGCGACCATGTATTTGCGGACGTGGTAGAAGCCGCCGCCATGCACCTGCCATTCCTCTCCGCTCACCCCTTCGGGGAGGCTCGGCGGGCGGCGAAGGCCAAGGTCCAGTGCAATGAAGTAGAACGATGTGCCGATCCACACGATGGCAGTCGTCACATGCGCCCAGCGCACGGCGAATTCGAGCCATTCGCCAAGGACGGGAAGCAGCCCTTCCACTATTCCGTCCTCTCCTGCTTCAGCCGCTCGATGGCAAGCAGCAGGCGTTCGGGCGTCGCCGGCGCGTCGAGCTTCGGACAATGCCGGTAGCCGGCGGTGCTGGCGACGGCCATCGACAGGGCCTCGACCACGGACGCGCACAGCAGCAGGGGCGGCTCGCCGATGGCCTTGGACCGGCCGATGGTGGGCTTGGCGTTCTCGGACCACTCGGCGAGATGCACGTTGAAGACGGGCGGGCAGTCCGAGGCGAGCGGTATCTTGTAAGTCGAGGGCGCATGGGTACGGAGCCGGCCCTCGCGGTCCCACCAGAGTTCTTCCGTCGTCACCCACCCCATGCCCTGGATGAAGCCGCCCTCGACCTGCCCGAGGTCGATGGCCGGATTGAGCGAGCGGCCGGCGTCGTGAAGGATATCGACCCTGAGCACACGGTATTCGCCGGTCAGCGTATCGATCTCGACCTCGGTGACCCCGGCGCTGTAGGCGAAATAGTAGAAGGGCCTGCCGCGCCCGGCCGCCCGGTCCCAGTGGATTTCCGGCGTGCGGTAGAAGCCGGTGGCCGAAAGCTGGACCCTTGCCATGTAGGCCGCCTCGACCAGATCGGCGAAGGCCATGTCCTGGTTGCCGACCCTGACCCTTCCGGACTCGAAGACGACCTGGTCCGGCTCGACATTCCAGTGTTCGGCGGCGAACGCGACCAGCCGGCGTTTGATCTCGTCGACCGCCTCGAACGCCGCCATGCCGTTCAGGTCCGAACCGGTGGAGGCCGCGGTTGCCGAAGTGTTCGGCACCTTGCCGGTGCTGGTGGCGGTGATCCGCACGCAGTCGAGCTCGACCTGGAAGCAATCCGCGACCACCGAGGCGACCTTGATGAAGAGCCCCTGCCCCATCTCCGTGCCGCCGTGGTTCAGGTGGATCGAGCCGTCGCGATAGACATGCACCAGCGCGCCGGCCTGGTTCATCCAGGTCGCCGTGAAGGACACGCCAAACTTGACCGGCGTGAGCGCGATGCCCCTGCGCAGGACGCCGTTCTTTGCGTTGAAATCCAGAACCGCCTGCCGCCGCGGCGCATAGTCGGCGCGCTCTTCGATTTCCGCAACCAGGCGCGGGAGGATGTTGTCCTCGACCGGCTGATGGTAAGGCGTCAGATTCCTGCCGGGGCCGCCGTACAGATTGGCCTTTCGGACATCGAGCGGGGAACGGCCGGTGCTGTATGCAACCTCCTCGATAACCCGCTCGGCGGCCATGACGCCCTGCGGAGACCCGAAGCCCCGGAAGGCCGTGTTCGAGACGGTGTTGGTGCGCATCGGCCGCGAGCGCAGGCGCACGGCCGGGAAGAAATAGGCATTGTCCGCGTGGAACAGCGCCCGGTCCGAAACAGCACCCGACAGATCGACGGAGAAGCCGCAGCGCGCCGTCAACACGCTGTCCACGGCCAGGATGCGCCCCTCGTCGTCGAACCCGACATCGTAATCGACGCGGAAGTCGTGGCGCTTGCCGGTCGCGGTCATGTCGTCGTCCCGGTCGGGACGCAACTTGACGGCGCGGCCGAATTGCCGCGCGGCAAGCGCGGCGACGGCCGCAAACAGGTTCGACTGGCTCTCCTTGCCGCCGAACGCCCCGCCCATGCGCCGCACATTCACCGTCACCGCGCTCGACGGAACCCCGAGCACATGGGCCACGACATGCTGCACTTCGCTCGGATGCTGGGTCGATGAGACCACCCGGACCTCGTCGTCCTCTCCGGGCAGGGCAAAGGCGATATGGCTTTCCAGGTAGAAATGGTCCTGCCCTCCGACCCGGAGCGTGCCCTGCAGGCGGCGCGGCGCGGCCTCCAGCGCGGTCTCGACATCTCCCCGCGCGAGCGTCAGCGGCTCCGATACGGTTTCGAGGGCATCGTCGGCCTTGATGACGGCCGGCCGCGGCTCATAGACGACCCGTGCGCGGCGCGCGGCCCGCCTGGCCTCGGCCCGCGTCGCCGCGACGACCGCAAACATGGGCTGGCCGTAGAAGGAAACGACGCCGTCCGCGAAAACCGGGTCATCGCCCGCTCCGACGGGGCTGATGTCGTTCTCGCCCGGAATGTCGGCCGCCGTCAGCATGCCGACCACGCCGGGC
>JAPOZD010000326.1 GCA_026706245.1 Alphaproteobacteria bacterium | reverse complement strand
GCCGAGGCGGTCCGGGTCCGGCAACTCGAGCGCCCGGTAAAGCTCCTCGGCGCGCTCCTCCGCCTCCTCGCGGCTCATCTGCCCGTGGAGGACGGGGGACTCGGTCACCTGCTCGCCGATGGTGAGCGCCGGGTTGAAGGTGGCGGCCGCGCTCTGGGCAAGATAGGCGACGCGCTGGCCGCGCATGTCGCGTTTTTCGTCCGGCGGCATGGTGATCACGTCGCGGCCGTCCAGGCGGACCTCGCCGCCGGTGAACTCGAGGCCAGGCTTCGAGTATCCTAGCGCCGAGAGGGCGATGGTGGTCTTGCCCGATCCGGATTCGCCGATGAGCGCCACCACCTCGCCGCGCTCGATGGCGAAGCTCACGCCCTTGACGATGGGCGCCAGGCTGCCGTCATCCTTGCGCGCGTCTATCGTCAGACCATCGACTTCGAGGAGGGCGGGCATCAGATCATCCTCTTCGCCAGCCGCCCGCCGGCATGGGCGGAGACATCGTCCACGATAAGGTTGATGGCGATGGTGAGCGTGGCGATGGCGAGCGCCGGGACCAGTGGCGCGACGGAGCCGTAAGGAAGTCCGGAGAGGCTTTCACGGACCATGCTGCCCCAGTCGGACTGGGGCGGCTGCACGCCGAGGCCGAGGAAGCTCAGGCTCGAGATGAAGAGGATGACATAGACGAAGCGCAGCCCGAAATCGGTCGCCATCGGCATGGCGACATTGGGCAGGATTTCGCGGGCGACGATCCACCACAGCCCCTCGCCGCGCACCCGCGCCGCCTCGACGAAATCGCTGACCTTCACGTCCAGCCCTAGCGAGCGGGCTATCCGGAACACGGTGGAGGCGTATATGAGGCCGGTCAGCATGATCAGGATCGGGATGGTGCTGCCTATGGCGGCGATCACCACCAGCGCCAGCATGATGCTCGGGATCGACAATATGGCGTCGTTGAACCGGCTTAGCGCCGAATCCATGACGGTTCCGCCCACTGCCGCCGCGATGCCGAGCGTGACGCCGACGAGATAGGCGAGCAGCGTCGAGGCAAGCGAGATGCCGATGGTCGTGCGCGCGCCGTAAAGCGTCCGGGAAAGCGTGTCGCGGCCGAGATAGTCCGTGCCGAGCCAGGCGACGGAGCTTGGCGGCTGGTAGTCCGTCTCGGGATAGGGATTGTCGCTGCCGGGCACAATGAACAGCGCCTCGTCCAGTATGTCGGCCTCGTGATAGGGCGAGATCGACGGCCCGATGAACACGATGGCCATCCAGAAGGCGACGACGCAGACCCCGAGCCTGCCGCTCCAGGAGAGCCTGAGCCGGCGCCGCGGCGGCGCGTCGGGCAGTTCCTCGAAGGCGGTCCCGGTTTCGGTCTTGTCCACGCTGTCGGCCATGAAACTGCCTCTATCTCGGGTGCCGCAGGCGGGGGTTGGACAGGATCGACACCATGTCCGCGATGAAGATCAGCACGATATAGGTCGCGCAGAAGATCATGGCGCAGGCCTGCACCAGCGGCAGGTCGCGCGTCTGCACGGCGTCGATCATGAGCTTCGCCAGCCCCGGATAGGCAAAGACCGTTTCGACGATCACCACGCCGCTCACGAGATAGGCGAGGTTGAGCGCGATGACGTTGGCGATGGGCCCGATGGCGTTGAACAGCGCATGGCGCAGGATGATCCGCTTGCGCGGCACGCCCTTGAGGATCGCCATCTCGATATAGGGCGAGCTCATGACGTTGAGCACGGTGGCCCGCGTCATGCGCATGATCTGCGATGAGGCGACGATAATCAGGGTGAGCGCCGGCATCGCCAGCGCCCGGACCAGTTTCATGCCGGTCTCCTGCCCGCTGATATAGGCCGTGGCGGGCAGCCAGCCGAGCTGGACCGCCACGACCAGCACCAGCAGGGTGGCGACGAGGAACTCCGGCACGGAGATGAGCCCGAGCGTGGTGAAGGTAACCGCGCGGTCGAGCTTCGTGCCGGGATACATGGCGGCCAGCAAACCAACTGTCACCGCGAACGGAACAGCGACCACGGCAACGGCAGTAGCCAGGCGCAGCGTGTTGACCAGGCGCGGCATCAGCATTTCGGAGATCGGGGTGCCGATGGTCCCGGCGCCGGCGCCGGCCTTCGAGAAACCGAGGTCCCCGGTCAGCAGGTCGCTCAGCCAGATGAAGTACCGGACATGCGCCGGCTCATCCAGGCCGAGCTTGGCCCGCAGCGCCGCCAGGGATTCCGGCGTCGCCATCTGCCCCAGGATGATGTTGGCGACATCGCCCGGCAGGATGCTGGTGCCGATGAAGATCAGCACCGACACGACGAACAGCGTCACGACGCCGAGCCCGGTCCGGCGCAGTATCGCGTTCAGCAGTGTCATTCTACGGACGATCCGGAACGGGTCGCCATGCGTCGGCCGGACGGCGGCTGTCGGAAAGAAAGGCCCGCGCGGCCAAGACCGCGCGGGCCCGTATCATCCGGACGACGGCATGGCCGGGCTCACGCGTCCATCCATGCGAACTCGATCCACTCATAGGCTCCGAGCGAGCCGAACGGCACGCTCGGGATGCCCTGGATCTTGTTGCTGGCGCCGTCCACCTCGTTCACATGGCAGGGAATCACCATGCCGCTGCCATTGTGGATGAGGGTCTGCATCTCGCAGAGCATCCCGTGGCGCTTGGCCGGGTCGGTCTCGGCGAGCTGGGCGGTCAGCAGCTCTCCCATCCGCTCATTGTTCCAGAAGGTGTCGTTCCAGGCCGCGCCCGGAGCGAACTGGATGGCCATCTGCGCGTTCGCCGTCGGACGCATGTTCCACGACACGACGTTCATCGGCTCCTTCATCCACACCGCGCCCCAATAGCCGTCCGTCGGCACCTTCTTGATCCTGAGGTCGAAGCCGATCTTCTTGAGGTTGGCCTGCATCAGGAGGCAGATTTCCACGATGCCGAGGCGCACCGGCGCGACATGCAGCTCGGCGGAGGTGATGCCGGACTTCTCAAGGTGGAACTTGGCCTTGTCCGGGTCGAACGTGCGCTGCGCAAGGTCGGCGCAATGGTCCGGACCGAAGGCCGGCCCGACGGGGTGGTCGTTGCCGACAGTCCCGTGGCCCTTGAGGATCGAGCGCACGATGCGCTCCCGGTCCTGGATGTACTGCATGCCCTTGACGAAGTCGTCGTTCTCGCCGGGCGCGGTGTTCTTCAGGATGCAGATGCCGGTATAGGCGCTGGTCGGCGTCGAGATGACGCGCACGCCGTCGGCCTCCTCGACCCGCGGAATGCTCTTGGAGTCGACCTGGTTGATGAGCTCGACATCGCCGGCGATCAGCGCGTTGGCCCGTGCCAGCGGGTCGGTGATGGCGGTGATCTCCAGCGCCTCGAAATTTGCGCCGTCCCGCCAGTAGTTCGGGTTGCGCACATGGGTGGACCGCACGCCGGCCTCGAAGGACTCGAGCACGAACGGGCCGGTGCCGTTGCCCTTCTTGAAGTCCTCCGTGTCCATCTTGGCGATCTTCGCCTGTTTCTCGGTGAGCTTCGCGGGAAGGTCCGAGTCCGGCGTCTTCAGGATGGCCTTGACGGTTTGCCCGTCCACCTTCTTCCACTCCTGCACCGACTGGAAGAGCGCCTTGGCGACCGAGGGGGAGTCCTCGCCGAGATGGCGGTTCATGCTCCAGACCACATCGTCGGCGGTCAGCGGCGAGCCGTCGTGGAACTCCACACCCTTGCGGATCTTGAAGGTGTATTCGGTGGCGTTGCTGTTCGCCGACCATTCCTCGGCCAGCTCAGGTGCGAGCATCATGTTGTCGCGCATCTGGACGAGGCCGTTATAGGTGGCCCTGCCGCGCGTGTAGTCGATGCCCGACGTGAAGACGATCGGGTCCATCTGGTCGTCGGGCCCGTGGAGGTTGTTCGCGTAGCGCACCGTCCCGCCCTTGCGCGGCGTTGCCGCGAGCGCGCTCGACGAGTGCAGGAAGCCCGTTGCGGCGGCGCCGGTAACGCCGAGCGCGCCGAGGGCTGCGAGGAAGTCGCGCCGGCCCATTACGCCGTCGCGAACCATCTGCTGGAACTTCAGGATATCTTTCATGTTTGCGCTCTCCCTGCCGTCTCTTCTTTTCGGGTTACGGTCGATAGTTGCGATACAGAAACTCCCGATCAGCCGGGCGGGCCGACTGCCGATCCTTCGCCGCTGTCCTCCGCGAATGCCATCACGATGCGGGGCACGGGCATCGATACTCGTGAAAGCCCGGAACCTGCCGCCGCGGCGCCTGCCATCCGACAGCTTGCCAAGGTGTCAACCAAGCCCGCCGACAAAGGATTTAAGCAGAAGCGCGGCAGTCGCGTCAAATAAGGGACCCGGAAGAACCATGCGCTGCCGGGCCGGCGGGCTGCCAAAATGCAGGCCCCAGCGGAGAATTGCGCCTTGTTTCGACAGTTCCGGGCTGCACGGCCGGCGCGGGCGTCCGGGACCCTCGCGAATGCGGCCCGGGCAATCTATGCTGGCCTTCCGATACAAAGCTGGAGCCGGGTTGGATGGGCGTATTGGAAGGCAAGGTCGTTCTGGTGACGGGGGCGGGCCGGGGCATCGGTCGCGAGGTTGCGGTTCTGGCGGCGCGCGAGGGCGCGCAGGTTGTGGTGAACGACCTCGGCGGCGATGTGGGCGGCTCGGGGACGGATGCGACGCCGGCCCAGGAGACCGTCGCGATGATCGGGGATGCGGGCGGCGAGGCGGTCGTCAACGGCGACAGCGTGGCGGACTACGAGGCGGCGGGCCGGATGGTGGGCCAGGCGGTGGAGACCTTCGGGCGCATCGACGGGGTTGTGAATGTGGCCGGCATCCTGCGCGACGTGATCTTCCACAAGATGAGCGAGGCGGACTGGGATGCGGTGATTTCGGTGCATCTCAAGGGCTCGTTCAATGTGGCGCGCAATGCGGCGGACCATTTCCGGGCGCAGGAGTCGGGGGCGATGGTGCATTTCACCTCGACCTCGGGGCTGATCGGCAATTTCGGCCAGGCGAACTATGCGGCGGCGAAGATGGGGATCGTGGGGCTGTCGAAGTCGATTGCGCTCGACATGCAGCGCTTCAACGTGCGCTCCAACTGCATGTCGCCCTTCGCCTGGACCCGCATGATCGAGACCATTCCGGCCAACACGCCGCAGGAGCTGGAGCGGATCGAGAAGCTGAAGACGCTGCAGCCCGCGCAGATCGCGCCGATGGTGGTCTATCTCCTTTCCGACCTTGCGAGCGGCGTGACGGGCCAGATCTTCGCGTCGCGCCGCAACGAGCAGTTCATCTTCAACCAGCACCGCCCGGCGCGCTCCGTGCACCGCGGCGAGGGCTGGTCGCCGGCTGCCATCCACGAACATGCGATGCCGTCCCTGAAGGCGGCTTTCTCGCCGCTCGACCGCGACGGCGACGTCTT
The DNA here is from genome assembly GCA_026706245.1 of Alphaproteobacteria bacterium. Lineage (GTDB taxonomy): Bacteria > Pseudomonadota > Alphaproteobacteria > Bin95 > Bin95 > Bin95. The sequence continues at coordinate 4,117 of JAPOZD010000326.1, read as the reverse complement.
CTACTGGGACCCTGTCTGACGGCAGGCGGCGGCCGGACCGGGCAGCACGGGTCGGGAAAGGAGCCGGCATGTTCGACGAGATGACCGGCGACGGCGCCGAAGTGAGAGCGCCCTACAGCGACATCGCCGCCTGGATCGAGGCGAGCGGCATCGACGCGCTGCGCCGGCACACGGCCGAGGCGGAGGCCATATTCCGCCGCATCGGCATCACCTTCGCGGTCTATGACGAGGGCGGGGACCCGGAACGGCTGATCCCCTTCGACCTCATCCCGCGGGTGTTCGCCGCCGCCGAGTGGCGCCGGCTGGAGCGCGGCATCCGCCAGCGCGCGCTCGCGCTCAACGCCTTCCTCCAGGACGTCTATCACCGCGGCGAAATCCTGCGCGCCGGGATCGTGCCGGAGCGCCTGGTTTACCGGAATGCGGCCTTCGAGCCGGCGATGATCGGCGTCGATCCGCCGGGCCGTGTCTATTCCCATGTGGTCGGCATCGACATCGTGCGCACCGGCGAGCAGGAATTCCAGGTGCTGGAGGACAATTGCCGCACGCCGTCCGGCGTCAGCTACATGCTGGAGAACCGGGAATGCATGATGCGGACCTGCCCGGAACTGTTCCGCGGCGGCGATATCGAGCCGGTCGATGTCTATCCGGAGGAGCTGCGCCGGACGCTGGAGGAGGTGGCGCCCCCCGCCTGCGACGGCGACCCCGTCATCGCGCTCCTGACGCCGGGGCCGTTCAACTCTGCCTATTACGAACATTCCTTCCTCGCCGACCTCATGGGCATCGAGCTGGTCGAGCCCCAGGACCTGTTCGTCGATGAGGGCCTGTGCTGGATGCGCACGACGCAGGGGCCTGAGCGTGTGGACGTGCTCTACAGGCGCATCGACGACGCCTTTCTCGACCCGATCTCCTTCCGTCCCGACAGCATGCTCGGCGTTCCCGGCCTGTTCGACGCCTACCGGGCCGGCGGCGTGACCCTCTGCTCGGCGCCCGGCTCCGGCGTTGCGGACGACAAGGAAGTCTATGTCTATGTGCCGGAGATGATCCGCTTCTATCTGGGTCAGGAGCCGATCCTGCAGAATGTGCCGACCTGGCGCTGCTCGCACGACGAGGAACGCACATACGTGCTGGAGCGCCTGGATGAGCTGGTGGTGAAGGAAGTCCACGGCTCGGGCGGCTACGGCATGCTGATCGGGCCGCATTCAACCGCCGCCGAACGGACGGCGTTCGCGGAGAAGATCCGCCGCGATCCCGAGGGCTACATCGCCCAACCGACGCTGGAGCTCTCCTCCTCGCCCTCTCTCGCCGAAGGAGGCGTCGCCGGGCGCCATGTCGATTTCCGGCCCTATTGCCTGATCGGACGCACCATCCGCCTCGTCCCCGGCGGCCTCACCCGCGTCGCGCTCCGCGAGGGCTCTCTGGTCGTCAATTCCAGCCAGGGCGGCGGCGTCAAGGACACCTGGGTGCTGGCGGAATAGCCCGCCCCGATGGGAAGCGCCGCCCGAAACCCGCCTATACTGTCCCCGAACCATGCGGGACCGGAGCGATGCTGAGCCGGACGGCGGAGAGCCTTTTCTGGATGGCGCGCTATCTGGAGCGCGCGGAGGCGACCGCGCGGCTGATCGATATGGGCCGGCGCATGGCGATGCTGCCCGGCGCCTACGGGCAGGAGGAATGGCGCTCGGTCGTGGCCGCGGCCGGGGCCGGCGCGGCGTTCGGCTCCGATGACCGGGTCGGCGAGGCCGAAGTCTGCCGGAGCCTCATTCTCGACGAGGACAACCCCTCTTCGATCCGCGCCTGCTTCGACAGCGCCAGGAACAATGCCCGCGCCGTGCGCACCGCGCTCACCGCCGACATGTGGGAAGGGCTGAACGACGGCTGGCGGTGGCTCGGCGGCGTCGAAGCGGAGACCGTCCGGCGGGACCTGCCGGCCACGCTCGACCGCATCAGGAGCCTCTCGGCGCTCTTCCGGGGCGCGGCGCAGACGACCATGCTGCGCGGCGAGCGTTACGACTTCCTCTCCGCCGGGGCCTTCCTCGAACGCGCCGACATGACGCTCAGGCTCCTCGACGCCAAGTATTTCGTGCTGCTGCCGGAAACCGGCCTCCTGCTCGACAACCGCGACCGCTACCGCTGGATCAGCCTCCTGCACGCCACGTCGGCGGTGCGCGCCTTCCACTATGTCTATCGCGGCGATTTCAGCCCGACCAAGATCGCCCATTTCATGATCCTGAACGCCGAGTTCCCCTGCTCGCTCGCCTTCTGCTACGGCGGCCTCCGGGCGGCACTCGGCCGCCTTGCAGACCGTTACGACGCGCGCCAAGACTGCCATGCAACCGTCGAAAAGGCCGTTCGCCAATTGCAGGACCGGGAGATGGACGACATTTTCGACGAGGGGCTGCACGAGTTCCTGCTGGAGGCGCTCCGCCTGAATGCCCGCCTCTCCGGCGAGCTCTCCCGCGCCTACCATTTCTGAAGGCTCGCCGCATGCGCCTCTCCATCCGCCACGACACGGTTTACGGCTACGACCCGCCGCCCGCGCAGTTGACCTTGCGGCTCAGGCTGTTCGCGGTCGATTGCGCCATGCAGCGCGTCGAGGCCTGGTCGGTGCGTGTGAACGGGTCCGAGGTCGCGCCGCTGCTGACCAATTCCTTCGGCGACAGGGAGGCGCTCTGGCGGGCGCCCGAGCAGGTGGAACGGGTGGAGGTCTCGGTCGAGGGCACGGTCGAGACCGAGGACAGGGCCGGCATGCTCGGCCGCTGGCCGCCGCACCGCCCGGCGGTTTTCCTGCGCTACTCGCCGCTCACCGAACCCGACGACGGCATCGCCGGTTTCGCCCGCGAGGTGGCGGACGCGAGCGACGGCCTGCTGCCAATGCTGCACAACCTGAACGAAGCCGTCGCCGACGCGGTCGAATACCGCCCGGGCGCAACGGACGGCAATGTGTCGGCCGCGGGGGCGCTGGAGCGCGGCGCCGGCGTCTGCCAGGACCAGGCGCATCTCTTCGCCGCCGCCTGCCGCTTCCTCGAAGTCCCGGCGCGCTATGTCGTCGGCTACCTGCACGACCCCGAATCCCCGCTCGGCGAGACCCATGCCTGGGCAGAAGCCTGGGTGCAGGGGCTCGGCTGGGTCGGCTTCGACCCGACCCACCGCCAGAGCCCGACCGACGCCTACGTCCGCCTCGGCTCCGGCCTCGACGCCTTCGACGCCGCCCCCATCCGCGGCCACATGCACGGCGAAAGCACGGAATCCCTCGCCGCCGATGTCGCGGTGGGCGCGGCGCAGTAGGCCGGTTCCGCCGCCGCCCGGCCGGGCCGGCGTCCTTTCAGGACATCCTGTCTCTTCAAACCGGAGGGAGACGAGCAATGAACCTGCGGAAAATCGTGCAAGAGTCCGACACCGTTCCCGGCAGGATTTTCGACATTGCGGTGCTTGTTCTCATTGCGATTTCGATTGTTTCCCTGTCGGTCGAAACATTGCCGGATCTATCGCCTCGACTGAAACATCTTCTTTTCTCACTGGAAATCGGAATTACGATATTGTTCACTTTGGAATACGGCCTTCGTATCGCTACAGCCCCGAGCAAATGGAGATATATCTTCAGCTTCTACGGCCTGATAGACCTGATCGCGATTGCACCCTTCTATCTCCTGCTCGGTATCGACCTTTACGCCCTCAGGGCATTCCGCCTTCTTCGCATTTTCCGCATCCTGAAACTGGCCCGCTACAGCAGGACGATGGAGCGCTTCGGCAAGGCGCTTGCGGAAGTACGGGAAGAAGCCGTCATATTTTTCATGGCGACGGCAGTGCTGCTGTATATCTCGGCCGCCGGGATATATCACTTCGAGCATGAGGCCCAGCCGGAAGCCTTCCGGTCGATCTTCCACAGTATCTGGTGGGCCGTCGCCACTCTCACGACCGTCGGTTACGGCGATGTTTATCCCGTAACGGCAGGCGGCAAGGCATTCACATTCGTAATCCTGATGTGCGGCCTCGGCATTGTCGCCGTCCCGGCCGGGCTCATTTCGTCCGCCCTGTCGAAAGTCCGCCGCGACGAAGAGCATTGACGGCCGAAAGACATACCCCCGCAGCAGGCTGCCTCATGCAGCCTCGCGCGGCG
>JAPOZD010000353.1 GCA_026706245.1 Alphaproteobacteria bacterium | reverse complement strand
TGTGCGGGCCGAGGTCGCGGACCACGGTCTGCTTCACCGAGCCCACATCGCTGACGATGGCCCCGCTCCGGAGCCGGGGCGCGATGGCCTCGCCGATGGCGGCATAGGCGCCGATAGGTGTGCAGACGACCACGAGGTCGGCCCCGTCGGCGGCTTCCGCAGGGTCGTGGGTCGTGTTGTCGGCAATCCCGAGCCTCTCCACAGCGGCCAGCGTCTCCGCACGCCTTGCGCAGGCGACAATGCTGCCGGCCAGACGGTCCCGCTGCATCACCCGTGCCAGGGACGATCCGATCAGGCCGATCCCGATCAGCGCAACCCGCTCGAACATCGGCTCGGTCACGAGACGAGGGTCCCGAGGGCGGCGACGACGGCGCGGTTGTCCTCCTCCCGCCCCACCGTTATACGCAGGCCGTCCGGGAAGCCGTAGCCGGCGACGCGGCGCGGGATCACGCCATGGCTCTGCAGGGCGGCAAAGGCGGCCTCGACATCCGGGAAGCGGATCAGGATGAAATTGCCGACGCTCGGCAGCACCTCGAAGCCCATCGCGCGGACCTCGTCCGTCAGCCAGGGAAGCCACTTGTCGTTGTGGGCGCGGGAGAACTGGACATATCCGGCGTCGCGTATCGCGGCTACTCCGGCAGCCTGGGCTGCGGCATTGACGTTGAACGGCCCGCGCACCCGCTGCAACACGTCCACCACGTTGGACGGACAATAGGCCCAGCCAAGCCTGAGCGCCGCCAGCCCGTAAATCTTGGAGAAGGTGCGCGTCATGACGGTGTTGCCGCCGGCCTCGACCAATTCGCGCCCGTCGGCGTAGTCGTTGCGGCCGACATATTCGGCGTAAGCCGCGTCCACCACCAGCAGCACGCTCTCAGGCAGCCCCTCGCGCAGCCGCACGAGTTCGTCGCCGGAGATGTAGGTTCCGGTCGGGTTGTTCGGGTTGGCGACGAAAACCAATTTCGTGCGCGTCGTCACCGCCGCAAGGATCGCATCGACATCGGTGGTGAAATCGGTTTCCGGCGCCACGACCGGATGGGCGCCCGCCGCGCGCGTGGCAATCGGATACATGGCGAAGCCGTGCTCCGGATAGATCACCTCGTCCCCCGGTCCCGCATAGGCATGGGACAGCAGGGACAGCAGCTCGTCGGAGCCGGAGCCGCAGACAATGCGGTCCGGGTCGAGCCCGTGGACCTCGCCGATGGCGGCACGGAGCTCGTCCGAAGCGCCATCCGGGTAGAGATGCAGCGAGGACGCCATACGCCCGAATGCCTCTACGGCGCGCGGCGAGGGGCCGAGCGCGTTTTCGTTCGAGGACAGCTTGACGATATTTTCGACGCCCTCGATATCGCTTTCACCGCCGACATAGGGCGAAATCTCCAGAACGCCGGCGCGGGGGGCAGGCACGGTCATCCTGCGGTCTCCTTGAGAACGATCGGAACGGCATAGCCGCCGACAGGGATCATATCGGCGCCGATCTGCCTTGCGGCAACCAGGAACCGGCCGCCCCAAGCCGCAAGCGTCTCGCCTGTGGCTTCGGCGGCGATAGCGACGGCAAGGTCGTCGCCGCTCGGGTCCGGCGGATTGCGCGCAATCACGAGCGCGCCGGGCGCCCCGACCGGGTAGAGACCGGGCGCAAACGGGAGGCGGGCAACAATATGGAGGGGAGGATCGAGCTCGGCCAGCAATGGCCACCAGGGTTCGTCGTCGTCCAGCGACACCACGCCGACAGTAGCCTCGCCGGCGGCGACGGCATGGACGACGGCGCGGGCGCCCGAGGCGCGGACGTGCCGGGCCGCGCGGAAATGGCTCCGGGCGCGTTCCCAAGCGTTCGCGCTGCCGCTCACGACATGCAGCGGATGACCTTCTATCGTAAAGCTGGCCCCGATCACCTCCCGCCAGACGCTCAGCAATGAAGCGGTCGGAAAGGGCGAGCTATCGGCAGCGGCCAGCCGGCGCATCAGTGCGGCCTCGCGTCCGGGGCGATAAACATCGGCCAGGCCGCGGGCGCGTTTGTCCGCACCGACGAGTTCGACCACTCGCGCCCGCTCGCGCAGACTCTCCAGAATCGCGAGGTCGCAGCGGTCGATCCGTTGCCGGAACGCGGTGAGTGCTTGTTCGGCGGCGCTGTCGTTCATGGGCGCGCCTCTTAGACCCGCGCGGGCGGGTTGACAATGCGGCGGGCCGTATCGATACCGGCGCGTCCCGATCAGGAGAATGCGTCTCATGTCCCGCTACCGCATCGCATCCATTCCGGGAGACGGCATCGGCAAGGAAGTGGTGCCTGAAGGCGTCGGGGTCCTGGAGGCGGCCGGGCGGCGCTACGGCATCGACTTCGAGTTCGAGACCTTCGACTGGTCCTGCGAACGCTATGCCGAGACCGGACGCCTCATGCCGGAGGACGGCCTCGACCGCCTGGCGGCGTTCGACGCGATCTTTCTGGGCGCCGTCGGCTGGCCGACCGTGCCGGACCATGTATCGCTATGGGGCCTGCTGATCCCCATTCGCCGCCGGTTCGACCAGTATGTGAACCTGCGTCCGGTACGCCTCCTGAAGGGCATCCGTTCGCCGCTGGTGGGCCGGGGGCCGGAGGACATCGATTTCTACGTCATCCGCGAGAATTGCGAGGGCGAATATTCGGAGATCGGGGGCCGTCTCTATGCCGGGACCGATGCGGAGACGGTGGTTCAGGAAACGGTGTTCACCCGGCGCGGCGTGGACCGCATCCTGCGATACGCCTTCGACCTGGCGAAGACGCGGCCGCGCAGGAAAGTGACTTCGGCGACGAAATCCAACGGCATCATCCACACCATGCCCTATTGGGACGAACGCTTCCGGGCCATGTCCGCCGAATATCCGGATATCTCCACGGACCAGTATCATATCGATATTCTGACGGCGCATTTCGTCCAGCATCCCGACTGGTTCGATGTCGTCGTGGGATCGAACCTGTTCGGCGATATCCTCTCCGACCTCGGGCCGGCCGTGGCCGGGTCCATCGGCATCGCGCCTTCGTCCAATATCAATCCTTCGGGCGACATGCCGTCCATGTTCGAGCCGGTCCACGGCTCGGCCCCGGATATTGCCGGACGCGGCGTCGCCAATCCCATCGGCCAGATCTGGTCGGGCGCCATGATGCTGGAGCATCTGGGCCATGAGGACGCGGCCAGGGCGATTGAGGGCGCCATCGAAACGGTGCTGACCGGTGCGGGGCCGCTGACCCCCGACATGGGCGGCAACGGCACGACCGAGGAACTCGGCCGCGCCATTGCCGACGCGCTGTAGCCTGAACCGCTGGAGGAAGGAATGGAACCGAGCGAAGCAGGCCGACATGTGCGGTATGCCGCCGACGAGAAACCGCCGGCGCCGCTGGCGTTCGGCCTCGGCCTGCAGCTCGCGGCGCTCACCATCGCCGGAATTGTCCTCACGCCCTCCATCGTGATCCGCGCAGCCGGCGGAAGCGACACCTATCTCTCCTGGGCTGCCTTCGCGGCCGTCGCGGTATGCGGCATAACGACCATCGTTCAGGCGGTGCGCGTTGGCCGCATCGGCGCCGGCTATGTCCTGCTCATGGGCACCTCCGGCGCCTTCATCGCCGTGTGCATCGGGGCAATGGCGCAAGGCGGGCCGGCGCTGCTTGCCACGCTCGTCATCATTTCGTCCTTCTTCCAGTTCGCCCTGGCGGCGCGCCTTTCCCTGGTCCGCCGCATCTTTACGCCGTCGGTCGCAGGCACCGTTATCAAGCTGATCGCGGTAACGGTCATGCCGATTATCTTCGACATGCTGGGCAAGGCGCCGGAGGGCGCGCCGGCGCTTGCCGCTCCTGTATCGGCCGGCGTGACCATCGCCGTCATCGTGGCGATTGCGCTGGCCGCGACGGGGGTCTGGCGGCTCTGGGCGCCGGTCATAGGGGTCGTGGTCGGGTCGGCGGTAGGCAGCGCATTCGGCATATACGACTTCGGGCGCGTTGCCGATGCGGCGTGGATCGGGTTTCCCGAAGGCGGGTGGCCGGGGTTCGACCTCGACTTCGGGCCGGCCTTCTGGACGCTGCTTCCGGCATTCGTGCTGGTCACTCTGGTCGGCGCCATCGAGACGGTGGGAGACTCCATCGCCATTCAGCATGTTTCCTGGCGCGAGCGCCGGGCCGTCGACTACCGCGCGGTGGAAGGCGCGGTCGCCGCGGACGGAATGGGCAACCTTCTGTCGGGCCTCTTCGGAACGATTCCGAATACGACCTATTCGACCAGCATATCCGTCACCGAGCTGACCGGCGTGGCCGCGCGCCGCGTGGGCGTCGCCGTCGGCCTGATCTTCCTTGTGCTGGCCCTGTTGCCGAAGGCGCTTGCGATCGTGCTGGCCGTTCCCGCTCCGGTTGTCGCCGCCTATGCGACCGTGCTGCTGGCGATGCTGTTCGTGGTCGGCATGAGGATCGTGGTGCAGGACGGCATCGACTACCGCAAAGGGATCGTCGTGGGCGTTTCCTTCTGGATCGGCGTCGGCTTCCAGAACGGCGTGATCTTCCCGGAATATTTCGCGGAGTTCGCCGGCGGACTGCTGCAGAACGGCATGACGGCCGGCGGCGCGACTGCCATTTTCCTGACGATATGCCTGGAAGCGGCCAAGCCCCGCCGAAGACGCATGGAAACCGCATTCGACGACTCGGCCTTCCGGCCTGTCAGCGAGTTCCTACGGCAGTTCGCATCGCGCAACGCCTGGTCGAAGGAAACGGCGCAGCGGCTCGACGCCATCGGCGAAGAGGCTCTGGCGACGCTCATGCAGCGGGGCGGCGAGAGAGGGGCGCGGCGGCGTCTTCGCGTCTCGGCATCCCGCGACGACGGGGGAGCCGTCCTGGAGTTCATCACCGCCTCCGGCGAAGAGAACAACCTCGAGGATCGCATCGCCCTGCTGGGCGAACATACGGCCGGCACGCCGGCAGAGCATGAGATCTCGCTCCGGCTGCTGCGGCACCTCGCATCGTCCGTGCGCCACCAGCAGTATCACGACACGGACATCGTGACCGTTCATGTAAAGGGCGTGGAATAGGGCCGGGGAGGCGGCAGGCGCTTTTCCTGACTGCCGGCTTCCGTTACCGTCGCTGCAGCAATATCGGGAGATGGACATGCCCGGAATGGCGGCTGCGGACATTCGAGTGGTGCCGACAGGCGGGGCGCTCGGCGCGGACATCGTCGGAATCGATCTCGCACAGGATATCGGCGATGCCGATTTCCACCGGATAGAGGACGCCTGGCACGAGCATCTGGTGGTGCGTTTCCGGGGCCAGACGCTCGATGACGACGCCCTCGCCGCGTTCTCGCGCCGCTTCGGCGAGCTGGACATGGCGCCGACGGGGCGCGGCGGCAAGCCCTTCAACCCCGACCGGCCCGAGATCGTCGTGGTCTCCAATATCGTCGTGGACGGGAAGCCGGCCGGCGCGCTCGGCAATTCCGAGCTCGTCTGGCACCAGGACATGACCTACAACGACATCCCGCCCAAGGCGAGCCTGCTCTACGGCATAGAGGTTCCGGAGGCCGGCGGCGCCACGCAGTTCTACAATCTTTACAAGGCCTATGACGCATTACCCGATGCGCTGCGTCAACGGATCGAAGGCCTGACCTGCAAGCATGACGCGACGCGCTCGTCCGATGGCCGGCTTCGCCATGGCTACGAGGAAGAATATTCGAACGAAGACCGCCCGGGGGCCGTCCATCCGCTGGTCCTTGTCCACCCCGGAACGGGCCGCAAGGCTCTCTGCGTAGGCCGCCGCCCGAACGCCTGGATCGTCGGTCTGCCCGACGATGAGAGCGATGCGCTGCTCGACGAAATCTGGGCGCATATCGAGCGTTGCGGGTTCGTCTGGACGCAGGACTGGCAGGCGGGAGACCTCGTGATCTGGGACAATCGCTGCACCCTGCACCGGCGCGACACGCTGCCCGCCGGCAGCCGCCGCCACATGCATCGCACCCAGGTCCGCGATACGGCCCGTCCGGCGGCCGCGTAGCCGCCGTTCCCTAATCCAGCATCTCCGAGAGGCGCAGTTCGGCGATACGTTCGACCTGCCGGCAGGCCTCGGCGAATTCCGTCCTGGAATCGTTTGCAAGGCGCCGCTCGAAGGCCTGCAGGATGCCGGTCTTGTCGTGGTCGCGCACCGCGATGATGAACGGGAAACCGTGCTTCTCCACATAGGCCCGGTTCAGTTCGGTGAAGCGGGCCCGCTCGGCGTCGGTCAGCGCATCGAGCCCGGCGGATGCCTGTTCCGCCGCCGATGCCTCGGTCAGCCGGCGGGCTGCTGCCAGCCGTCCCGCAAGGTTCGGATGGGCTTTCAGCACACCCAGCCGCTCGTCCTCGCCGGCGGACCGGAATTTCCGCGCAAGCGCGCTCAGCATGCCGATGGCGGTGTCATGCGCGGGCCCCAGCTCACCGTCCCAGGCGCGCTCCGCAATCCAGGGCGAGTGCTCGAAAATGCCGCCGAACCGCGCAACGAAGGTTTCGCGGTCCATGGCCGACGGCCGTTCCCGCACCGCAGGCGGCGGATGCACGGCCTGCCAGTGGCGGGCGATGTCGAGGCGCCGCGCGAACCAGACGGCCTCGCGCCCCGCCGCGTGTTCGATGAACCTCCTCAGCGCCATGATGCGCCCCGGCCGCCCGACGAGCCGGCAATGGAGGCCGACCGAGAGCATTTTCGCGCTGCCCGCCTCGCCCTCGGCATAGAGCGCATCGAAACTGTCGCGCAGATAGGCGAAGAACTGGTCTCCGGAGTTGAAGCCCTGCGCCACGGCGAAACGCATGTCGTTGGCGTCGAGCGTATAGGGGACGATCAACTGGTCGCGCTCTCCGACGCGAATCCAGTAGGGCAGGTCGTCAGCGTAGGCGTCCGACACATAGTCGAACCCGCCTTCCTCGACGGCGAGCCGGACGGTGTTGTCCGAGCAGCGCCCCGTGTACCAGCCGCGCGGCCGCTCGCCCGTGACTTCCGCGTGCAGGCGCACGGCCTCTTGCAGATGTTCACGCTCCTCTTCGAGCGGCATGTCCCGGTATTCGATCCATTTGAGGGCGTGGCTCGCGATCTCCCAGCCGGCGGCCTGCATTGCCGCCACCTGGGCAGGCGAGCGCGCCAGCGCCGTCGCCACGCCATAGACCGTGACGGGAATGTCGAAGCCGGTGAACAGCCGGTGAAGGCGCCAGAAGCCGGCCCGCGCGCCGTATTCGTAGATCGACTCCATGTTCCAGTGCCGCTGGCCGGGCCAGGGCGCGGCGCCCACGATCTCGGAAAGGAATGCTTCCGAGGCCGGGTCGCCGTGAAGGATGCAATTCTCGCCGCCCTCCTCGTAATTGATGACGAACTGGACGGCGATCCGGGCGCCGCCGGGCCATTTCGGATCGGGCGGCTCGGGCCCGTAACCGTGCAGGTCTCTTGGATATCGCAATGCCGCTCTCGCCCTCCGGCTGCCCGGGTTTCGTGGCTTCCGCCTTGTTGATTGTAAAAATGCGGATTGCTAGCGTGCAACCGCGCGGCCTCCCGACAGGAAGGCCCTTTGCGAGTCCGAGGGGGCGCCCATGCCCGACGGCCGGCTGACCACTCATGTGCTGGATACGGCGCTCGGCCGGCCCGCTGCAGGCCTCGCGCTCCGGCTCTACAGGCTGGACGGGGGCGACCGCCGCCTGCTGGCGTCCGCCGTCACCAATGCCGACGGGAGAACGGACCGGCCATTGCTCGAGGGCGGCGAGTTCTGCACCGGCGCTTACGAGATCGAGTTCGAGGCGGGCGGTTATCATCGCGCGGCGGGCGCGGGCGCGGACAGGCCGTTCCTCGACACGGTGCCGGTGCGGTTCGGCATTTCGGAAGCCGGGGCCAACTACCATGTGCCGTTGCTGCTCTCGCCCTTTGGCTATTCGACCTATCGGGGCAGCTAGGCCATGACTGCGGTGCGCCGCGAACTCCGGTTCCTGGTGAATGACGAGGAGGTCGCGCTCGGGGATGCCGGCGCCGGCGACAGCCTGCTCGATTTCCTGAGACTCCGCCGCGGCCTGCGAGGCACCAAGGAAGGCTGCGCGGAAGGGGACTGCGGCGCCTGCACCGTGCTGGTGGGCCGGCTGCGCGACGGGGACCTGCGCTATGAGGCGGTCAACAGCTGCATCCGGCTCCTGCCGAGCCTCGACGGCTGCCATGTCGTGACGGTCGAGCATCTCGCCGGCGCGGAAGGCGGTCTGCACCCGGTCCAGCAGGCGATGGTCGATTGCCACGGCAGCCAGTGCGGCTTTTGCACGCCCGGCATCGTCATGGTCCTCTATGCGCTCTGGCTGGAGCGGCCGAGGCCGTCGGAAGCTGAAATCCGGCGGGCGCTCCAGGGCAATCTCTGCCGCTGCACCGGCTATGCGCCGATCCTGCGCGCGGGCGCCGTCGCGGCCGATTACGGCCTGCCCGAAGACGACGGACTGGTGCGGAACCGCGAGGCGGTAGCAGCGCGCCTGGCGGCAATGGCGGACGGGAAACGGGTGGAACTGGCCAGCGGCAGCGTTGTCGTTCCGGTCGATGAAGATGATCTGGCGGACGCGCTGGAGTCAGAGCCGGCGGCCACCATGGTTGCCGGCGCGACCGATGTCGGCGTCTGGATCAACAAGGATTTGCGGGACATTGCGCCGGCGGTGTTCATCGGCCATTTGGACGGGCTCGGCCGGATTGCCGCAAAGGGCGGGACAATCGGGATCGGGGCGACGGCGTCCTATTCGGATGCGGAGGCAGCCCTGACGGAGGCCGTGCCGGGCCTCGCGGACTACTGGAGCCGGATCGGCGGCTGGCAGATACGCAATATGGGCACGGTCGGCGGCAATATCGCCAATGGCTCGCCCATTGCCGACCTGCCGCCGGTGCTGATCGCGCTCGGGGCCGAGCTGGTTCTGCGAAAGGGCCGGGAGCGGCGCACCATGCCGCTCGAAGCCTATTTCCTGGACTACGGCCGGCAGGACCTGGCACCCGGCGAGTTCGTGGAGGGGGTGCGCGTGCCGGTTCCGGCGGAGGATGCCCGGCTCGGCTTCTACAAGGTCTCCAAGCGCCGCGACGAGGACATCTCTTCGGTCTGCGCCGGCCTCATGGTTCGCGTCCGGGACGGTTGCATAGAGGAGGCGCGGCTGGCTTTCGGCGGCATGGCGGCGACGCCGAAACGGGCCGAAGCGGCCGAAGCCGCGCTGCGCGGCCGGGCGTGGGGGGAGCCTGCCTTCGAGGCTGCGGAGCAGGCGCTGGGGAAGGATTTCACGCCGATTTCCGACTGGCGCGCCTCGGCGGAATACCGGGCGCTTGTCGCCCGGAACCTGCTGAGGCGCTTCTATCTGGACCGGTCGGGGACGGTTTCGCCATGACCGGCCCCGCAAGCCGCGAATTCATGCACCGCGCGCACCGCCACGATTCCGCCGCCAGGCATGTGACGGGCCTCGCCGCCTATGCCGACGACATGGTGGAGCCGACCGGCATGCTGCATGCCTGCCTCGGGCTCTCGACAGCCGCCCATGCCGGCATATCGGAGCTGGACCTCGCGGAAGTCCTGAGCGCGCCCGGCGTGGTCGGCATGCTGAC